>CANGPL010000007.1 GCA_947455725.1 Hyphomicrobiales bacterium
ATCGCCAAATGGGGTGCGGGCTATGATAACCGCGAGCCGCGCCTCTGGATGCAGACACTCGAAGGCTATCGCCGCCGCGCCTATGCCGCGCATATCAATTGCTACGAGGCGCTGCCGGTGTTTTTAACCGCGATGTTTGTGGCGGTGTGGACGGATGGTCCCGCGCAGCTGGTCGACACGCTGGCGGTGATTTTCGTGGTGGCGCGCATTGCCTATATCGCCGCCTATCTCGCCGATAAGCCCGCCGCCCGCTCGCTCGTGTGGAGTGCGGCCTATCTCGCGGCTATCGGTATTGCGTTAAGCGGCTTGATTGCGCCGGTTTAGGGTCTGACGTGCCCGTTGCCGTGCACGCGGTATTTGAACGAGGTCAACTGATCCACCCCCACCGGCCCGCGCGCATGCATGCGGCCTGTCGCGATGCCGATCTCGGCGCCAAAGCCGAACTCGCCGCCATCGGCAAATTGCGTTGACGCATTGTGCAGCACAATCGCGGAATCAACGCGGGTTAGAAACGCCTCGGCGGCTTCGATATCGTCCGTAATAATCGACTCGGTGTGGTGCGAGCCATAGGTCTCGATATGGTCGATGGCCGCGTCAAGCCCGTCGACGATTTTCACCGCGAGAATGGCATCGAGATATTCCGTGCGCCAATCCTCTTCCGTTGCGGGCGTGACGCGGGAGTCGGTGGCTTGCACGACGGCATCCCCCCGGATCGCGCAGCCTTTCTCGATGAGCGCGTCGAGAAGCGGTTGGAGATGGGTTTTGACCACGGCTTGATCAACCAGCAGCGTCTCCGCCGAACCGCACACGCCCGTACGCCGAAGCTTGGCGTTGAGCACGATCGAGATCGCCATATCAAGATCCGCTTTGGCATGGATATAGACATGGCAGATGCCTTCAAGATGCGCGAAGACCGGCACGCGCGCCTCGCTCTGCACGCGGGCGACGAGGCTCTTGCCCCCGCGCGGGACGATGACATCAATCGCGCCCTCTAGCCCTGAGAGCATGAGGCCCACCGCCTCGCGCTCACGCGTTGGTACCAATTGGATCGCGTCTTCGGGGAGACCTGCGGCGCGAAGGCCCGCGCGCATGGCATCCGCAATCAGGGACGAGGTGCGGAAGCTCTCGGAACCGCTCCGCAAAATCGCGGCATTGCCGCTTTTGAGGCACAAAGCACCCGCATCCGCCGTGACATTGGGGCGGCTTTCGAAGATCACGCCGATCACGCCAAGCGGGGTTGCCACGCGCTCGAACCGCAAGCCGTTGGGCTGCGTCCATTCCGCGAGCACGCGACCCACGGGGTCTTTTAGCGCGCCGATATCGGCTACGGCCTGAGCGATGGATTCAAGACGGGCGGCATCGAGTTTAAGGCGATCCAGAAACGAGCCTTTAACGCCTTTGGCTTCCGCATCCGCCATATCCAGCGCATTGGCGGCGAGGATAGCGGCGGCGCGCTGACGAAGCGCATCGGCTGAGGCGAGAAGGGCTTTGTTTTTTTGCTCGGTGGACGCATTGCCCAGCACGCGTGCGGCCTTGCGCGCGCGTTGGCCGATCTTGGCCATCAGCGTCTCGAGATTATCATTGTCTTGCGTCACGGATTGCATCGTCGCGTCTTGCTCTCAAAAACTGCCCAAGGCCATATCGTCGCGATGAATAAGCTCAGGCCTGCCATCATAGCCAAGCAGTTCCACAATGTCGCGCGAGGAACGGCCCGCAAGCTGCATCGTCTCGGAAGAATCATAGCCGATTAGGCCACGGCCCAATTCACCACCATCGGGCGCACGCATGACGACCGCGTCGCCACGCTCAAAGACGCCTTCGATCCGTTTGACGCCAGCGGGTAAAAGGCTCTTGCCCGAGCGGATGGCGCTTGCGGCTCCCGCATCGAGATGCAGCACGCCTTTGGGCTCCAAAGCGCCTGCAATCCATGTTTTGCGTGCCGAGACGGGGTTGGAGCCGGTCAGGAACCAGCTGCAGGGCTTGCCCTCGGCGATGGCTTTTAAAGGATGCAGCACGCGGCCATCGGCAATCACCATATGCGTGCCACCGGCGGTGGCGATTTTCGCCGCTTCGATTTTCGTTCGCATCCCGCCTCGCGATAATTCGGACGCAGCACCGCCCGCCATCGCCTCGATCTCTGCCGTTATGCGGGGGATGACGGGGATGAGCTTGGCGTTTGAATCCTGACTCGGCGGGGCGGTGTAGAGCCCGTCAATATCGGAGAGCAGGACGAGCAAATCCGCACCCGCCATTGTGGCCACGCGCGCGGCGAGGCGATCATTATCGCCATAGCGGATTTCATTGGTCGCTACCGTGTCGTTTTCGTTGACGACCGGAAGGGCTTTTAAATCGAGCAGACGGCCAATCGTTGCTCGCGCATTCAAATAGCGTTGGCGCTCTTCGGTATCGCCCAATGTCACCAGAATTTGGCCCGTGATAATGCCGCGCGCGCCGAGCACTTCGGCCCAAGCTTTGGACAGTGCAATCTGACCAACCGCAGCAGCAGCCTGGCTCTCTTCAAGCTTTAACGCACCACGCGGCAGACCGAGCACGCCGCGACCCAGCGCGATGGCACCCGATGAGACAACCAGCACATCCGCGCCACGCTCGCGCAGAGCCGCAATATCGTGGCCAAGCGCCTCAAGCCACTCAGCGCGCAGGCCTTTGACCGGATCGACGAGAAGCGACGAGCCGACCTTGATCACGACCCGACGAAAGGCTGAAAAATCGGGTAGTGCCGTCATGCGTGTGACGCTCTCATGGATGCCAAGCCTCGGCGGGGCGGGCGGCAGCGATTTCCGTTTGCTGCGCTTCGGTCGCAATCGACAAAATAGCCCTGAGCGCATCCTGCACGCCTTGGCCGGAGGCGGCCGATACGATCATCGGCTCTTTTTTAGCCGCGCGCTTCAACCGCGCCTTCTGCTCTTTAAGCACTTCGGGCGTTACCGCATCGACCTTTGAAAGGGCGACAATTTCGGGCTTTTCCTCAAGCCCATTGCCATAGGCATCAAGTTCCGCGCGGACGATTTTATAGGCTTTGCCGGCATGTTCCGATGTCGCGTCGACAAGATGCAACAGCACGCGGCAGCGCTCGACATGGCCCAAAAAACGATCACCGAGGCCCAAGCCCTCATGCGCGCCTTCAATGAGACCCGGAATATCGGCCAAAACAAATTCGCGCTCATCGACGCGAACAACGCCAAGACCCGGGTGAAGCGTAGTGAAGGGATAATCGGCAATTTTGGGCTTTGCCGCGGTAACGGCCGCAAGAAACGTCGATTTGCCTGCATTGGGAAGGCCCACCAGACCCGCATCAGCAATCAGCTTCAACCGAAGCCAAATCCAGCGCTCTTCGCCCTCAAGGCCCGGATTGGCGCGACGCGGCGCGCGGTTGGTCGAGGTGGTAAAATAGGCATTGCCGAAGCCACCATTGCCGCCTTTGGCGAGCTTAAATTTTTGGCCCAATTCCGTCAGATCGGCGATCAGCGTTTCACCGTCTTCATCGAAAATCTGGGTGCCCTTTGGCACTTTGAGAATGATATCATCGCCTTTACCACCGGCACGGTTTTTACCCATGCCGTGACCACCGGGACGCGCTTTGAAATGCTGCTGATAGCGATAATCAATCAGCGTGTTGAGGCCTTCGACGCATTCAACAAAAACATCGCCGCCGCGGCCGCCGTCGCCACCATCAGGGCCGCCGAACTCGATAAATTTCTCACGCCGAAAAGAGACGCTGCCCGCGCCGCCATCGCCTGAACGGATATAGACTTTTGCTTGATCAAGAAATTTCATGCGCCCTCTTTACAGCAATTCCGGCAAAATGGGAGCACGAAGCGATAAAATACTTCGGTTCTCACTGTCTGCCGTTCATTCTGAGGCTGCGCCAGTCTGAAGGTGATTTTCTTACCCCTTAGCCGTCCGGACTCCGTTTCTCATTGCGGCGGATCATTGGTCTTTAATTGATCCGTCACGGACTGGAGTCGGCGATTCGCGATGATTTGCTCATATCGCCTGAGCTTCGGAGAGAACTTGGCTGCGAATGGATTCAGGCAATGCTTTGGGAGTCAGCACGTCGACGCGAACACCGAGCAAGCGCTGAAGGTCAACTTGGATTGCGGCCACATCCATTAAAGACGTCTCCGATGTCGGATCAATCAGAATGTCGAGGTCGCTCCCCTCGTGATCTTGACCATGTAGGACAGAGCCAAATATCCGTGCGTTATTGGCTCTGTGTGTAGCAACAATCGCTCTTATTGCGCTGCGATTTGCACCTAATAGATCGGAAGGTTTCACGCTTTTTCCCTCACTCTTTATAAGGCCATGGCGACTGGGACCGTACTAGCTCCCTTTAATGATACGCTAATCTGATTATTTTGTCTTCCGCGTCATGGTGAGGTCAACTTCGCCCACTTTGATAAATCCGAGGAAATAGACATCGGCGGTGTTGTGCACCGTGACCGGATCCGTACGGGTTAGGCTATCGCGGAAATCAAGATCGAAAGATCCGATCTTGGCGGAATAGCTCAATGAAATGACATTTCCGTCGGTCTTCACCACCGCCTCTTTGGTGACGTCCTCGCGCATTCCGGAATAAAGGTTTTCACCCAATTTCGTAAAAACCCATGTCTTTTGGTTCTTTTCACCATCGGAATAGACAAAATCTTCCTTCAGCGTCAGCGCGACGCCATCCCACTTGCCCTTCATTTGAACGGTCATATCGCGGCGTTCACCGGTCCACACATTGGTGAAATGGCCTTGCGCCACGAGATCGCCCGAGAAGAATTTTTCCAGCACGAATGGCTTTTCAGACTGTGCATGAGCGAGAGGGGACAACAAACCGCTGAAACAGAAAAGGCTTAAAACACCGAAAAGAAACCGCATCGTCATATCTCCACTTGCTTAATATATGCTCTCTTTACGTTACAGCATATTCGGCGGATTGACGATGACCATCCCATTCGGCGGCTACCTGACGCGCAAGCCATTCTACCCGATCAAGCTGGAACCAATGAACGGGGTGAGGGGCACCGCGAGCGGGCATAAAGGGCGATGAATCATGCGTATGCGCAAAGCCATTGCGCTCCAACACACGCCGCGACGCCGGATTATTGGTGCGGACGGATGCGATGATATTACCCGAAAAGCCAAAGCCGAAAACCGCCTGTAACAGTGTCGAAACCGCCTCGGTTGCGTAACCGCGACCCCAGAAGGGCAGGCCCAGCCAATAGCCTAATTCAACATCTTCGCTGTGCTCGATCCGGCGCAAGCCAACGCCGCCAATCACCTCATTGGGTTTGGCGTTGGGCGTGATGACGAGACCAAGTCCCTGCCCGGCAACATTATTTTTCCGCATATCGAAAATATAGTGTTCGGCCGCACCGGGCGGATAGGGATGCGGGATGCGTGCCGTCATATCCGCAATCTCGCGGTTGGAAAGATGACGGGTTAAATGCGGCGCGTCCGATACTTTGGGCCAACGCAGCCAAAGCCGCGGCGTTTCAATGCGATAAATATCGTCACGCGCAATTTCATGAAACATAGCGTTCGCTCCAAATTGATTGGCCTTTGCCGTTTAAGGACGAGATGTCCAAAAACAAAAAAGCGGGGAATGTGATGTTCACATTCCCCGCTTCGATCCCTTAGGACGATCCGGATGGACACTTACTTGAAAGGGTCAATCCGCCGGGGTTTTAAAAACCGGCGGGCCTTTTCAAGCTTCGCCGTCTTACTCTGCCGCTAGTTTGGCATGGACCGTGACATACATGCGGTCATTGGCTTTTTTCTGGAATTCGACCGTACCGGTGGTGGTCGCAAACAAGGTGTGATCCTTGCCCATGCCGACATTGGCACCTGGGTGAACGCGCGTGCCGCGTTGACGGACAATGATATTGCCCGAAACCACAGCTTCGCCACCAAACTTCTTTACGCCAAGGCGGCGACCGTCTGAGTCGCGCCCGTTGCGGGATGAACCGCCTGCCTTTTTATGAGCCATTGTTCTGCTCCTGATCCTATTTACGGGCCGTGATGGCCCAAATCTCGGTTAAATCGATGTTACGGTACCGTAGACCCACTTTTAAGCGGATGCTGCGGCTTCCTCAGTGGCGGCCTTGGCCTTTGGCGCCTTTTTGGCAGCCTTTGGCGCTTCACCCGACGCATTGATCGACGTGATGCGGACAACGGTCAAATCCTGACGATGACCCTTCTTCCGCTTCGAATTCTGGCGGCGGCGCTTGACGAAATGGATCGTCTTTTTCGACCGCGTCTGCTCGACGATCTCGCCCGAAACCGTGGCGCCTGCCACCGTAGGCGCGCCAATTTCGCTGCCTGCGTCGGAAGTGATCATCAATACTTCACCAAAGGAAACGGCAGCACCTGCCTCGCCTTCGAGCTTTTCAATCGTAATCTTGTCGTCAGCGGCAACTTTGTATTGCTTGCCGCCGGTCTTGATAACTGCGAACATCTTCTTGTCCTTCGTGTTCTAACGGCTCTGACCGCTTGATTAAAGCGACCGGCCGTCTTTTTGGCAGTGGCCCGGCGACCGTCCCGACTACCCCGCATGGGCAGGCTTCGCGGCCTCAATAGAATTACGCGCGGAACCAATGGCCCCACGCATGAAGGCGCGTTCCTACCTTGCGGACAGGGGAGAGTCAATCTGAGAGGCGCGCTTTAACGACGGTTCCACCTTGTGAAACCGAAACCATCATGCTATTGCGCCCGCCGACCATGGGTTTTACGGCCCATCCTACGGAGAGGTGGCAGAGTGGTCGAATGCACCGCACTCGAAATGCGGCATAGGGGCAACCCTATCGGGAGTTCGAATCTCCCCCTCTCCGCCATTTATTTCCAATTAACTATTAGATTCCAGATATTTGTATTTTACGAGAATAATTTTACCCACAGTTTAACCCACAAAATTGCAATCCTGAACTTCTTAGCTTGATAATTTTCCTAGCCATTTTCCCGGGTGGTAGGCAATTCAAATTTCTCTTGAATAATGATTAGCCTGCTTCGACTTAGCATCGGGAATCCTGTTGCTTACAAAAGCTACAAGCCCTCCCAGCGCGTTATTATTCTACATAAACTTTCCGTAGAATAGGTATCGTGTCAGTGAGCAAATACCAAATTAAGTCAAACGTTTATCAATGCCCCCCCTTGGGGGGTATGCTGAAAAAAGGAGGCTTTCAGTAGCAAATTCGTAGCTATTTATTAGTGAGAGGGCTCAGCTATACAGTTTTCTTCCTGCCACTTTTTAATCTCAAGACTTGCAGGTTTTCCGGGATCTGCTGAATAAGCTGAACTGTTTCGACGCCAAGTGCAGCCGCTAAGTCATCTAAAATATCTATCGTGGGATTTCTAATACCCCGCTCAATACCGCTAACGTAAGTCCGATCGACATTGGCGGCGAACGCCAAAGCCTCCTGAGACAAGCCCGCCCGAACTCGTAAAATCCTAATATTTTTCGAAAGAGCGATACGGGACTTCATGCCCCGATCTGCTGCCATTGACGACAATCAATCTACGGAATATCGTCTACATAATATTGATTGCTTAGTCACGAAAACCCCGTCTGGGACTAAAGTTAACGTGAATTGACGTGAAAATCTTTTATGGGTTTATGAATGAATAGCGCATCATTCTATTTGTCATACTGTATCGGCACAACCCTCTTAGCCATCATTTTGACAGGGCTCTCGTTCACCTTTTTAAAGAATTTAAAGGATAAAGATAACAGGCTGATTTTTTCATCACTCATTTCGGTAATAATTTTAGCGATCGCTGGCGGGGTTCAACAAAGCCCGGCCGATCTAATTTTTCTATCACTAATGTCGCAGTTAACCGCTACGGGATTTCTATTCTATTTTGCTAAGAGGTAATCTTTATTGGGGTCAAATAATGATTGAACAATCAATGCGATTTTTGGCGATCGTTGAAGTAATTATTATTAGTTTGCTACTGGTAGGAGCATATTTCGTGATCCGAAGCGTCATAGCATCCTTCAAGAAAAAAACTGACTGAACGTGGAAGCTTATCTGCCGATTTTCTCACTATAGATTTCTAAAGTCTCCGCCTAATTGATAGAAATTCATGTATAAGCGCGGCCTAATATTACATACTAAAAAATTTAGTGTGTTTTAATTTCGTAAGTCATTGAGAAAATACTCGCCAATATAAAACCATCCAAGATTTTTAATTTAAAGGATCTTTAAAACATATTTTCAAATAGGGTGATTTAGCCAACCAACATTCAAATTCACCCTCGTGACTATCAATTGCACGTCTTTTGTCTAATTTTGCCGAATTATCGTTCCAACTACCCTCTATTATGTATCTTCTTTGAGAGTTAAACTTAATATTGAAAAAATACTCACCTTGCCCGACGCTACTCACGATTTCGCAGTGATGATCATTCCAAATTGGCGCCCCATTCTCTCGCTCAATAAAATAGCATTCTTTTTCTAAAACTGAGTCATAACCAAAAGCGATTGAAGGCGCACATTCCGCAGAGAACAATACGAGAATAATATATCCAATTTTTTTTAGCATTGGGACCATTCTATTACTACGTTTGGCATCTGTTCGATTATTCACTTAACGTATTAAACACGTTTTGATTCCACTAGCGCTTTACGTAATTTTAGCTACTCGTTTGTCAGATAGTGCCAACCACAAATTATGATTTTTATGCTCGCATTTTTGAGCGACTAATCCGAACATTAAACCGCGATAAATTTGACTTCGATCGACATAAACTTCATCTACGGATAAATCGCTTTTATTATTTTAGCCGCCATTGGTCCAGCATTCCATCCTGCTGTTACATGATTGTCAGTTGCTTTTAAGGCATGAGGCTCGTCAAGCATCGTGTAGACCAGATATTTAGGTTTGTCGGCGGGTACGACAGCAACAAAATGAGTGACAACTTTATCTGGGTCATACTTGCCACCAATATTTTTATTAGCCGTACCTGATAGTCCACCAACCTTGATATTACTCAGGTTAAGCTTCGTACCAGACCCTCTAACTACGTTCTCCCGCATTACTGAGCGCATAAAAGCCGACGTTTCATCTGAGATTACATGAAACCGAATAGCGTCGTTTGCGCCAATCTTATAAATCGTCGGCTGAACCACGAATCCGCCATTTACCATCGCCGCCATAACAACGGCTGACTGAAGTGGGGAAGTCGCTATCCCGTGTCCATAGCTCACAGTAGCAGTCGTTATATCAGACCAATATGAGGGAACTTTAGGTTCGACGGATCTCAGACCCTCAACCTTCAATTCTTTAAACTGCCCAAAAGCCATGACATATTTTTTGAAAGTGTCATTGCCTAGCCGTTCAGCAATTTTCACTCGTCCGATATTTGAAGCTTTCAAAATGATATCAGTTAGACTGAGTTTAGTCTGAGCCGGTTCGTAATCACTAATAGTATACTTCCCAAACTTTATGGGCTTTCTGACATCGATAAAACTATCTGCTTTTATAACTTTTTCCTGAAGACCCGCTGCAACCGTTATGGCTTTAGCACTGATACCAACTTCGTAAAGACCCTCCGTCACCAAATTAAACTGTATGCCGCTCTCAGCCGGATGAGCGTTAAAATTTTCAACCGAACTTATTGCAAGGATTTCGCCCGTTTCGACGTCCATAACCAACGCAGCACCTTGCTTTGCCCGATAGCGATCGACAGCAAAGATAACTTCCCTTTGAACTTCATCGTTCAATTTTCCGTCAAAAGAAAGCTGACGGGTATCAAGGGCTGCCAGCCTATCGGGTGGGATGTATTGTAAAGGGGAGCCGCTACTTTGTGTCAACGATACTCCAGTTCGATCTTTTATGTCCTGAGCCAAACATGGCGACCAAAGCGTTGTCGAAATTAGTATCGCTACGGCACATTTAGAATAAAAATTCATATTTATACCTTGCTTGAAAGACCGTTTTGATAGTGCGCTCCGAGCGTTAATTTCTCCTTAAGAATTACTAGCATCAGAATCCATGCGATATTACAGTTAGATCCGCTTTTCATTCCGCCTTCGGCAGGCCGCTACGCGGCGATTACACAATTTGAGATTATTCTCAATGTTGAGGCTAAATAGACTGATCGCTGGTGGAGGTTTGAGGGAAGCGTTCCTCTTGCCGCTGAGGGAATACTCTGGATTTTAGGCAAGACTTCCCTTTTAAGGGGAAGTCTTTTGATCGCCGGAGCCAAGCCGTCGGTCAGCGTGCGATTTGCGAAACCTTTCTCAAGGTAGGGGCGGCTAGCCGGTCTCCCTTTACACGCAGCTTCATCCAGCGGAAGCTTTTTGGTCAGCTAATCGCCCAACCGACCAATGCTTTGGAGGTAATTCTCCTCCTCGTGACAACATTGCTGTCGCCTTTTTGGTGATGCCCTTCACCGATTGACGCCTTTCCCACACGCTCTTCAACTGGCGATGGAAGCGTACCTGTCTGAGGCTGGCTATGTACGGTAATTTAGTTCTCCTTGCTTCTATCGATGAATCCTTTCAGGTAAGCGGCTGAGTGAACATAACTCAAGCCTATGGATGCCTGAACGAGCTCTTGAATCGATTTTCCCGTTCGCCGCAAACGATAATCTGAAGATATAAAATTTCTGTCTGAAAGCGTTCGGGGCATATACGACCACGCTCCAGACTTAAGATGAACTCGGCACCTGTCTCCATGGCCTCCTTGCAGGCTGGCTGAATGGTACTCGCTGCCGACCTTTCTACCGCCTGGCAACAGTTCACGGCAGAGCCTGAGACAATCAATTTGATCCAGTCGTTCAGGCTGACATCGATTTTTCCGATCACCTATCATTACGCTTACCTTCCAAAAGGCGCGTAATTTCAGTCGCTGGTACTAAACGACGTCCAAGAATTCGTATGGTCGATAATTGTCCTGCCGCGGTTTGATTATAAAATGTGGCACGACTGATACCAAACATCGAACAATATTCATTTATTGAGTAAGCTTGGCGGCATTTATTATAATTTTCTGCCAAATGGATGGGTGTTTTATCAGGCTCTAAAGATGCCCGTCCGCCCAAAACCAATTCTATTGAATGTAATTTTCGACCCATCCGAAAGCCCTACAAAAATGAACAACACGCTTACCAAACTGTGGTAGGCCTTGTGTCGCTTCATCTCCGGCGCGGAAAATCGGCGGTCAGTATAAACATTTGACTGGGTCGTCCGGCGCGAACGTTACTCAGTCAATTGTTCTTGGTTTGTACTTCTAATTGATCGCGACTGTCAATAGGAGATTTTTAGAAGTTGGCTGGTTTTAAATAGCGCTGCCAGACCAACAATACTCTCCCCACGCCGCCATAAGCACCCTGCGTTTGTCGAATAAATCGGTGCGTCTGTAAGCTGCTTCAACTTTATCGGCGACAACATGCGCAAGAGCCGCCTCAGACACCGCGTGAGGCGTAGTCGTTGCCTCTTCACACCAATCACGAAAGGTAGATCGAAAGCCGTGGGGGACTATTGGCCGCCCATAAGCATCGTTCCATTGCATTTTGCTTACGTCGCTGACTTCATTCATACCCCGAACTAATTGCGATAATGCCATGTCGGAAAGAGGGGTCAAACCGGATCCTTTAGAACTTGGAAATACCAATCCCTTGTCGTCGCGTTTCAATTTTTCGACTTGAGCTAAAATTTCAACTGATTGTTTAGAGAGTGGAATTCGGTGCTCTCGTTTTGCTTTCATTCGTTCGGCGGCAATCGTCCAAGTCAAATTGTCTAAATCGATCTCCTGCCAAGTAGCCCCACGCACTTCACCAGATCTACTTGCATTTAAGATACAAAATAGAAGCGCTACTGCCGATACACTGGGATTTTTCCGTAATTCTGAAACAAACGACGGTAATAATTTCCATGGTAGAGCCGGATGATGTCGGGTTCTCTTTAATCGGCTGGTAGGCGGTAACCGATGTATCAGACCTCCTTTCCACCGGGCAGGATTTTCTCCGGCCCGAAAGCCTTTCGATGCAGCAAAGTCAAAGATTTTTTCTAATCTTCCTCTAACCCTTGAAGCTGTTTCAGGGATTTTCGTCCATATATCATTCAAAACCAGTTCGATATCATCCGTTTCTATTTCTCCTACTGGGCGATCGCCAATTTTTGGCAATACGTAAGTTTCCAGCGTTGATATCCATTGCTTGCAGTGTTTGGGATCACTCCACGCTGCTGACTGAACGGCAATATAATCTCGGGCGACGGTTTCGACGCTAATTTGGCTGATTTCTTTTTGCCGCCGCTGTGCAATAGCTTGTTTCCGCTCCGCTTCACGATGTTCCTTGGGATTAATTCCGCGCCTCAGGAGTGCCTTTGCTTCGGTAGCTTTTAAACGAGCATCTGCCAGCGAAAGGCCTCTGTCCTCGCCCGTCATTAGGCTTCCTAGCCCCATGTATTCTGATCGACCACTTTGCTGAAAGCGAAATATCCACGACTTTGTACCCCCGGGCATAATTTGAAGGTAAAGGCCATTACCGTCGCTTAATAAATAAGCTCCGCCTTTTCGATTTGACGGGAATTTGGCTGAAGCGACTTGCCGCGCTGATAATTTTGGCATTTTTGCAACTTTTTAAAATTACGGTATTGCCCAATTCTATCAACCCACAATTAAACTCACAATAATTTTCTGTATATGAGCGTACACTCCTGGACAAGTGGAGACAATAAATCGTATAAATATATGATTTTAAATAATTTATTTTTCAGCTATTGATAGCTGTACACAAAATGCGGGCAGACCCCCTCTCCGCCATTCATAACCTCAGGCTCGACCGGGTTATATTGTCAAATTCGGCTTACCCGCGAATAAGGGTGATGTAGCCCCTTTAAAAATTCCAAAACTGAAACAGTTTAAAAGCCATGCTAGGTTAGTCAGCCCTCACGTTGTTTAATCAGCCATGCTGGGGCCAGCGCGTTTCAACCGCTGATTATAGGCCGATGAATGATTAATTCAGCCTATGCTATTAAAGCTCGATAATGTTAAACTTCATTGATAACAGTATTTGCGTAGCCTTGAGTATGTTTAAATTAACAGTAAAGTCTGTTGTCTGTTTCAGTGATTTACCTTAAGTGGATTAGGACTCATAAGGTTGTGTGACATCGTAGTTTAGTGAGTCAATTCATAAAACTAAGACTACGTAATGCGTAGTGGAGTGAGTGGCGTGCGTCTTGTAAAGTTATGTGCTGTCTCGGCTTTTTTAGCACTTGCCACCCTGGCATTACTAGTATGGAGCAACGAGGCCCGAGCATCAGTTGCCTGCACATCCTATGGTAATGGGTCTCTCATGTTCGATTTCGTCGCACAAAAATGCGTCGAAAGTCCGGTTTGGCAACCCGGAACCGAAGATTACGGACAAGACAACAATCTTTCCCCCACAGTCTATGTCAGAGCGGCTCGGGATGCGTATTTAAAAGCAGAAAACGAGTATTTGCTCGCCAAAGGCGCGGCTTCTGTGGGGAGCGGCGACCCGGTAAGCGACGTCGCGCGTCAAGATGCATTGGCAAAAGCCCTGAATGAACTGCAATTAGCCGGCAACACGCTGATGAACCTCGACAAATTGAGTCGGAATAATCAATACGGAACCTACCCTTCGGGCGGTGCTCCCGTTACCTATAAAGGCGATTTTCCGGGCGCGGCCTACGTCAAGGCATTTCCCAATGGCGCACTCATTAAAACCCTCTCTTTTGTCACCGTTAACGGCCATACCTCTGCACCAACGGCAGGTTCTACGAACCCTGATGGAACCTTGATCCCCGATCTAACGGGGCAATTGGGTTGGGGTTACATGAACACGGCTACCGTGGCTTCGATTGTCAATGAATTTAACGCCGCCTATTCGGATTGCTATTCAGCAAATCCGGTTCACACCGAAGACCAATGCACAGCCGGACGCATGGCGCGCGATATCCGCCTCGTAAATGTTTATCGTGGAATGCTTTACGGGAACGCAATCGCAAGCACCCAACGGATGCCCTATGGCGTTCATATGAAAATTCTCAGCTTCGATTCGACCGACACGTTCTCGATCCTGTTTTCCGGTGGTCCCGTTCAAACAACAACGTCCCAAATCTCAGGCACATTACGCAATCAAGCGTCAATCTTGGCAGGCACCGGCCCGGCAACTAGCCGGGCCCATGAAAGGCTAGGCGGACAAACAGGCGGAAGCAGCGTCGCAAGCCTTTTTGCCGGTGATCGACCAGCTGCGTCGATCGGCTCCGGTCTTCAGCAGGGGTCAAGTTCATCTGCAGGTAACACACCGAATTACGAAGCACTTGCAGGCACAAATTCGCTCCAATCGCCCATCGAGCGCTCGCTCGGATTTGCATTCCCCGCCGCCCTGCGAAACGGGAATGGTAAGATTGATTTCTCGACGTCGCTCAATTCGTCGAACGGATCGTTACAGTCCCGTGACAACCTGCTCGAAAACCATGATAGCCCGAGCCAGCGACACTCCGTTTTTGGTATTTCGGAAGCTGATAAGGGCGTGGCAGATATATCACCAGAAGGGCGTTTCAATATCTGGACGGAGGGACGGACCGTCAATTTTAGCCGCTCGACCATTGATGGCAAAACAAGGGGAACAACGGATCTGATTTCAACAGGCGCGGATTATGTGATTAGCCCGAACCTTCTTGTTGGCGCGATGAGCCAATTCGATTGGAATTCAGACTCCAATTCGGATATTTTGCAATCTCATTCCGGGCAAGGTTGGATGGCGGGGCCCTATGTTTCAACCCGGATTTGGCAGGATTTATTTTTCGACGGGCGCGCCGCGTGGGGAAAGTCTGCGAACAAGATCTCCCCCTTTGGACTGTATGAAGACAGTTTTGATACGCAACGCACGCTGATCGATGGGAAGGTTTCCGGAGAATTTTACGCAAACACGCTTTCTATCCGTCCTTCGATTGGGTTGACCTATTATTCAGAAACCCAGAATGCCTATACGGACTCAAACGGACTCGCGATTGACGCCTCAACCAACCAGCTCGGTCGTTTGACGTTCGGATCAGAATTCAGCCGTTCCTTTGATATGGGCAACAAATCTGCCATTGAATTGATGGCAGGCGCAAAGGGAATATGGGATTTTTACCGCAGTGACATCTATGAAGCGGACGAAACCATCGTCTCATCGCCCAATCTGAAGGCACAACTGGAACTAGGCGCTGCCTATCGCCTCTCTAATGGCATGCGGGTGCGTGTCGCAGGTGATTTTGACCGCATCGGCTCGTCAAGCGATCAATCCTGGCAAGGACGCCTCGCTTTCGAAATGCCGTTCAAATAAAGCGAGGTTAGCACCGACAGATTGCGAAAACCATTTGGACGCTTAGGCTTCATCGCAAATATTGTTCTGGCTTTGAACGGCATCTGGACCGAACATCGCGTGGCGACGATCTCTTTGTAGAAATAACCTCAATTGGAGCTCGTTTGGCGTCTGGTAGAAGCGCTTCACTCCCGCCCGGCCCATCCTTGATAGGCAACCAACATCGAGTCCGTCTTAAGATCGCTGGCGCGCAATGGCCTTGCAAAGGAAAGCCCGGCCATGCTGCGGACGCGCGAGAGCGCCACATAGGTTTGGCCCGGTGCGAAGGCGCCGTTGACGAGATCGATGCGCACATCGTCAAGCGTCAGGCCTTGGGCTTTATGGATGGTAATCGCCCAGGCATGGGCAAGCGGGACCTGTTTGAAGGAACCCACCACTTGGCTTGAAATGGTTTGGCTGCCTTCGTCCCAGATCTGCTTGATCTGGTCCCAATTGACGGGGGCTACGACGTGCTCAAGCCCCGTCGCGTCAAAGCGGACGGAGACTTCATTGTCCTCAACGCGGCTGACAGTGCCGAGCGAGCCATTGATCCAGCGGCGCTCGGGATCATTGCGGGTGGCCATGACGCGGGTGCCGATTTTGAGTTCGAGGTGTTCGGGCGCTGGTAAACGATCGCCCGCGAGATCGAATTTTCCGGCGGTGCTTGCGCCATAGATCGAGGTTTCACCCGCAATCGCTTGCAGGCCTTCTTGGTTGTAGCGATCAGCGGCGGCGCGCGTGGCAGTTAGCAAAAGCGGCGTGATGCGGGCGCGATGGGGGCGATAGCATTGCGCGTTCAACGTCTCGACCGCGTGTTCGACATCTTCGCCAAGCCGGATGGCATTCAGCAAATCGACAAATTCGCGCTCGTCCTGACGATGGACTTCTTCGAGCGTGATTTTGACGGGCTCAGTATGTTTAAGGATATGCGCGCTAAACGCATAGGGCGTGACGTAACCGAGCTGTTCGAGGAGCGGCCCGTCTTGCTGCTGCACGACCGGCGGCAATTGCAGAAAATCGCCGACCATCACCACTTGCACGCCACCGAAAGGGCGCTGGTCGTTGCGGATTTCTTTAAGCCGCGTGTCGATGGCATCGATCACATCGGCGCGGACCATCGAGATTTCATCGATCACCAATCGCGTCATGCGCTGGTAGATCGGTCCGAAATGCTTGCCGGGCAGCATGTTGCGGGCATCGAGCACGCCGAAGGGCAGTTGGAAAAACGAGTGGATCGTTTGTGCTTCGGCGTTCAGCGCGGCAACGCCCGTAGGGGCGACAACGATTTGGGTTTCGCCACCCGGGCGGGCTTTGAGATATTTGATCAGCGTGGTTTTGCCGGTGCCCGCGCGGCCTGTGACCAGAATGACGGGGACTTTCGCATCAATCGCGGCGAGCACTTCGGCAACGCCTTGGCTTTGCTCGTAAGCGGGATCGGCTTGAAAAATCGCGCGCCGCTGCAGCATGGCGCTGCTTGCGCCTCGGGATGCACCCCCAAAGCGACGCGTGGCGCGGCTTGAAAGGGACGCGCTATCGCCTGCATCTTCAAACGCATCAAGCGCCGAGAGAAGCTGATCGGCCTCGCGGCGCTTGGCAGAATTGCTACCGCGTTTGGCCTTTTCGCAGTTACGCCTAAGCTGCACCCGCTCAATGGCCGACATGAAGGGAATCTTGTCGATCAGGCTCATTATTGGGCGGCTTTCTGTGGCGGGTAAGGAACAGGCTTTCGATTAGCTGAATCGAACCACCGCGTCACGCCCTCACTTTTGCCATTTCCGTTCCCACGCAAGGACAAGCGCTTTGGCGCGGTCGACATCCGCTTGCGGCATGATGGTGAGAAGCTTATCGCGCGTTTTAACCGCCTTGTCGCGCCGCTCGGTTTCCCATGGCGAAAGCCTGAAATTCGCAAGGCTCAACCAGCGATAGGCCTCCACATAATCGGGATCGAGACCAATACCGTTCGCATACATCATGCCTAGGGCATATTGGGCGTCGGACGAGCCATTATTGGCGGCTTTTTTGTACCAGACGGCCGAGCGCACCTCGTCTTTTTTTACGCCACGACCAAAGCGATACATTTCACCCATGTAAAATTGCGCTGCCGCCTCACCATCATCCGCCAAAGGCCGCATGTTGCTCAAGGCCTTGGCGTAATCGCCTTGCGCGTAGGCGGCTGAGCCTTTTTCAACGGTAACAAAAAAGGTCGGCGTTATGAGAAGGGCGGCAAAGACAACACACATCGCCACGAAACCGGCTAGCGTTGCCCATATCGCGGTCGTCCGATTCATCTGCCACCTTTCACGCTACACAACTCAACTTATTCAATTTACGCGAATTCGCTGCATTACGCCATGGTGTCGCTCACCGTGCGGCTTTCGCGTGTCACAAATCTGTCATAGATTGACTTATGACAATGGTTGCTTGGTGATATCTGCCAATGCCAGCCTCGCGAGGTGAAGGGGGCGCGCTTGGCATTTTCCGTCTTTGTTACAGTGCTTTTTGCAGCCATGCTGCATGCCGGCTGGAACACACTTGTGAAAGCGGGCAGCGATAAGCTTTTATCAACGACGCTTGTGGCCGCAGGCGGCGGTGTGATCGCCCTGCCCCTTTTACCTTTTGCGCCGTTACCGGCGATAGAAGCCGTGCCCTATCTGATCGCATCAGCCATTATTCATGTCGGCTATTTCACGCTGATCGGGCTTTTGTACCGAACGGCGGATTTATCGGTCGCCTATCCAGTACAGCGCGGCTCGGCACCCCTTTTGGCGACTTTTTTAGCCGCCGTTTTCTTGCGCGAATTGCCGAGCGGTTTGGCGCTAACAGGCGCTTTTTCCTTGAGTTTCGGAATTTTATGGCTCGCGACCGATGGCGTTCGAAAAGGTGGCTTGGATCGAGCAACATTGATGATCGCGCTGGCGAATGCCTGTGTGATTGCGCTTTACACGATTGTAGACGGTACGGGCGGAAGGCTCTCGGGGCATTCGGTAAGCTATAATATCTGGCTGGAATTTTTGGACGGCGTGCTTTTTGTGCCCGCCGCCCTCTTCGTGCGTGGCAAGCCGCTGGCCCATGCGCTGCTGCGCGGTTGGAAAATCGCGCTCTTAGGAGGCGGGGCGGCTTTTGCGTCCTATGGAATCGCGATTTGGGCAATGACCGAAGCGCCGATTGGGCTCGTCGCGGCGGTGCGAGAATCCTCGGTCTTTTTTGCGACCGTTTTCGGAGCGTTGTTTCTAGGCGAAAAATTTGGCCGGTCGCGCTATGTCGCCGCGATCTTTGTGGCCGCAGGCCTTGCCGCGCTGCGGTTTGGGTAACCAAACCATTGCGTCCATTGTGTTCGATGAAATTACGCTTTACGGAAAGCGTAATTTTTGCTATGAAATAGGCCTATGATCGTAAGCTATCGCGATAAACGAACAGAGCGGTTTGCATCGGGCGAACCGATCAAGGCATTTTCAGGTTTTGCTCGGCAAGCTGAGCTACGACTTGATCGATTGGAAGCGGCAACAAGCCTTGCTGATTTGGCAGCATTACCGGGAAATAGGCTTGAGGGTTTGAAGGGCGACCGCGCCGGACAATTTTCGATCCGCATCAACGATCAGTGGCGAATTTGTTTTTCTTGGCCGGACGGATCACCTGGCCCGATCAATGTCGAAATTGTTGATTATCACTAAAGGAGTTCAGTCCATGCCACGTAAACCAATCCACCCCGGTGAGCACCTTGCAGAAGAACTGCGTGAGTTAGGGATGTCGGCCGCAGAACTATCGCGGCAGCTTGATGTGCCAGTTAACCGGATCACCGGCATCATTAACGGGCAACGCGGAATTACAGCCGATACGGCGCTTCGACTCGGGCACTGGTTTGGAACGAGTCCGCAATTTTGGCTTAACCTGCAACAACTCTATGAGCTTCGCCGTGCTGAAGCGGAACTCGGCGAAAATATCGCTAAATTGCCGCGGAGGGCAGGCCTAGCGGCGGCTAGTGCGGCATAGCGGTTTACTCAATAGAGCATTTCAGAGTTTTCACCCCGTCCACATCACCTGATCAATATGCGGCGCATGAGTGGCGAGCATGACGAGCCGGTCGAAGCCGAGGGCTATGCCGGAAGTTGGCGGCATGAGGGGCAAAGCCTGTAGCAAATCCTCGTCAATCGGGTAGCGCTCGCCATAAATCCGCTCTTTGGTATCCATATCGGCTTCAAAACGCCGTCTTTGCTCAGCGGCATCGGTTAATTCACCAAAGGCATTGGCGAGTTCGACGCCACAGGCAAAGAGCTCGAACCGTTCGGCGACGCGGGGATCGGACGGTTTGGGCCGTGCAAGGGCCGCTTCCGAGATCGGGTATTCGCACAAAATCGTGGCTCGTCCGATGCCAAGATGGGGGTCGATTTTCTCGATCATCACGCGGCTGAAAATATCAGCCCAGCCATCATCTTCGGCGATGCGGATGCCGGATTTTTGCGCTGATTCGGCCAAGATCATGCGATTTGATACGCCATTTGGTGTGGATGCCATCAAATCAATATCCGCATAGCGGGCAAAGGCCTCGGACACGGTGAGCCGTTCGGGTGGCAAAAAAGGATCCGCCGTTACCCCGCGATAAGAAAGCATCGAGCTTCCGGCGGCGCGCGCGGCTTCTGCGAGCAAAACGGCGCAGTCTTCCATCAATTTTTCGTAAGGTGCACCGACGCGGTACCATTCAAGCATGGTGAATTCGGTTGCATGGAGCGCGCCGCGCTCGCGGTTGCGGAAGACACGGGCGAAGTCGAAAATCTTTGTTTCACCGGCAGCCAGCAGCTTTTTGGCGGCAAATTCGGGGGAAGTGTGCAAATAATGCGTCTCAACCAAACCGTCCGGCCGCATCACTTCCGTGGAGAGCGCATGAAGATGGGTTTCATTGCCGGGCGAGCGCTGCAATTGCCCGCATTCGACCTCTAAAAACCCATCAGCCTCAAAAAAACGGCGAAACGCGGCTTTTATTTTGCCACGCGCCAGAAGGGTCGGGCGTCGATCGGCGTGGTTATCGGGTAACCACCATTTGAAACTGTCATTCATCAGGGTCTAGCGTCTTTGCCGCAAGTGTGAGAAAAGCGCCGCAGTTTATGCAATAGGACGCTGCGTCGTCCGGTCCAACGTCAGGAATTGATCCGTGCAAGTCATCGCCAGTTCGCTTCGTAAAGGCAATATCGTTGAGAAAGACAACCAACTTTATGTCATTTTGAGCGCCGAAAACATCCATCCCGGCAAGGGAACGCCCGTTACCCAGCTCGCCATGCGTCGCATCAGCGACGGCGTGAAAATCGCCGAGCGTTACCGGACGACCGAATCGGTCGAGCGCGCTTTCGTGGAAGATCGGGATTTTAATTATCTTTACGAAGACGCCGATGGCTTCAATTTCATGAACAATGAAACCTTCGAGCAGCTCTCGGTGCCGAAAGATGTGGTGGGTGACCAATCCGTCTATCTTCAGGAAAACATGAAATGCGTGCTCTCCACCTATGAAGGCCGCTGCGTGTCAATCATCCTGCCGCCCCGCGTAACGCTAGAGATCGTGGAAACCGAACCGACCGTTAAAGGCCAGACGGCTTCGTCTTCCTATAAGCCTGCTATTTTGTCGAATGGCGCACGCACCATGGTGCCGCCGCACATTGCAACCGGCACGCGCGTCGTCATCCAAACGGAAGACGGCTCCTATGTCGAGCGCGCCAAGGACTAATAAACTAAGGGATATTCTTCTATGCGCGCTGTTCTCGACATCGTTTTGATTGCGCTAAACCTCTATTCATGGTCGGTCATCGGATCGGCCGTGTTGAGCTGGCTCATCGCGTTTAATGTCGTGAATATGCGCAATGATGTGGTGCGTTCGGTGGCGATGGGCTTGTACCAGATCACCGAACCGGCCCTGCGCCCCATTAGACGGTTGCTGCCTAATCTCGGCACGATGGATATTTCGCCGATCATCCTCTTACTCCTGATCATGCTCGCAGAACGCGTGATCCAGATGTATATTTATCCCTACGTTTTCTGATGTCGGATAGGCCGTGGACGGTTACCGTTGACGGCCTGTTGCTCTCGGTTCGTTTGACGCCCAAAGGCGGGCGCGATGCGATTGACGGTATCGAAACGCTCGCAGATGGCCGCGCGATACTCAAAGCCAGAGTTAGGGCCGTGCCGGAAGAAGGCGAAGCTAATGCGGCTTTGGTTAAGTTGATCGCAAAAGCCGTTAATGTATCGGCGTCACGTGTCGCGGTTCAATCCGGCCATACGGCACGGTTGAAGATCCTCAAGATTGAGGGCGAAGGCGCGGCGCTTGCGGCAGCAATTGCAGGTCTTTCTTCGCAGTGATAAATTAGCATTCCTTCGATTACGAAGATCTCGGAGAGAGAGCATGGCATCCGGCCTTATGATTGGTGAGCATTTCGAAACCTTTATCGAGACTCTCGTTTCAAGCGGTCGGTATTCTTCCGCGGAAGAAGTGTTGCGCGATAGCCTGCGGCTCTTGGAAGAGCGAGAAAAAGCTTATGAATCGAAGCTTGCCGCCTTGCGTTTAGATATCGCGGAGGGGCTCAATAGCGGGCCAAGTGAGGCCTTGGATATGTCGGAAATAAAGGCTGCAGCGCGTTCTTTACACGCCCTCAATGCCAAATAAGATCCTAAGGAGCCCCCGCGCTCGTCTCGATTTGATCGAAATTTGGAGCTATATCGCTCAGGACGATCCTGATGCTGCAGACGGGATGTTAGATCGCTTTGATGACGTCATGAGCAAACTTGCGGCACGACCGCTCATTGGACGCAAACGACCCGAATTGGCGGAAAATCTACGAAGTTTTCCATTAGGAAACTATATCATTTTTTATGTACCAAGCGATGACGGTGTTGAAATCATTAGAGTGTTGAGCAGTTATCGCGACATTGACCCACAGACTGTAACCGTTAGCCCATCATGATCCGCCTCGCCCCCGGTGCAGCGCTCGAAGAGAGCGAATTGATCGAGAGTTTCGTCCGCGCCTCAGGGCCGGGCGGGCAGAATGTCAATAAGGTCGCGACTGCTGTTGAATTACGGTTTGATATTCGCAACGCGCCGTGGATTGATAGCGATATCAAAGCGCGTCTTGAAAAATTGGCCGGCCAGCGCCTGACGCTTGATGGCGTGATCATTCTCTTCGCACAAAAACATCGGACGCAGGAATTGAACCGGGCGGATGCGCGGGAGCGCCTGTTCGATTTAATCCGCAAAGCGGCCAAGCGGCCTGTCATTCGCAGGCCCACACGGCCAACGCTCGCCTCGAAAAAACGCCGCGTGGAATCGAAGGTGAGGCGGGGTGGAATCAAGGGTTTGCGCGGCAAGCCAATGAGCGAGGATTAGAGCCAAATCGGTATAACTGCGGCATAGTAGCTCTAAGACCATCGTCGTGGGTCATGTTGCATTGCGGAACAGCGCGAATTTGGATAGAAACGCATGCATTCTGGTAGCGGCTCAACCGCTAAGCCTCGTATCAAAAGATGAGCGCGATGATAAAGACCAAGACTCGTCCCCTTTCGCCGCATTTAAGCATTTATAAGCCGACCATTACGATGACGATGTCGATCGTGCATCGCATCACCGGTATTGGCCTTTATGCGGGAACCGTTTTACTGGCCATTTGGCTGATTGCAGCGGCCAGCGGCGCGCAGGCTTTTGCGCCCGTTCAGCAGTTTATGGCGAGCCCTTTCGGTCGGATTATTTTGCTTGGCTATACTTGGGCAATCATTCACCACGCGCTGGGCGGTATTCGGCATTTCATTTGGGATACGGGCGCGGGCCTTGGACCTGAGCGTTATCTTTTTGCCCGCCTCACGCTGATCGGTTCGCTTGTGATGACGGTCGGCCTTTGGGTTTTGGGCTACGCAGTAAGGTAGAGCGATTATGACCTCAACATCGACCATGAAAACACCGACCAAACTGGTGCGCGGCCTTGGCTCCTCTCGCTCGGGTACGGATCATTTCTGGCGGCAGCGCCTGACCGCCTTGGCCAATATTCCGCTCACCATCGGTTTTCTCTGCGTGGTTTATGCGACGCTCGGCAAGGATGCCGATGCTGCGCGCGCGGTACTCGCCCGTCCGTTTGATGCCTTCATTATCGGCCTCTTCGTGATCTCCGGCGTGATCCATATGAAGATCGGCATGCAGGTGATTATCGAAGACTATATCCATGGCGAAGGCAGCAAGATCATCGCGCTTGCGCTGAATACGCTGTTCTCGCTGGCTATTGGTGCGGCATGCGTATTTGCCGTTCTTAAATTGACGTTTGGAGCATAAAATGGCGACTTCTTCACCCGCTCAAAACGGTAAGGCGTACCCGATTACCGATCATTCTTTCGACGTGGTTGTTGTTGGCGCCGGCGGTGCTGGTCTACGTGCGGCGGTTGGTTGCGCGCAAGCGGGCCTGCGTACCGCGTGTATCTCGAAAGTGTTCCCAACGCGCTCGCATACGGTTGCGGCACAAGGCGGTATTTCGGCGGCGCTTGGCAATATGGGCCGCGACGATTGGCGCTGGCATATGTATGACACGGTCAAGGGTTCTGACTGGCTCGGCGACCAGGATGCGATTGAATATCTCTGCCGCAACGCGCCGGAAGCCGTTTATGAGCTCGAGCATTGGGGTGTGCCGTTTTCGCGCACCGAAGAAGGCAAGATTTATCAACGGCCGTTCGGCGGCATGACGACCGAATTCGGTAAAGGCACTGCGCAGCGCACCTGTGCCGCGGCTGACCGCACGGGTCATGCGATTTTGCACACGCTTTATGGCCAAGCGCTGCGCTCGAAGACCGAGTTCTTCATCGAATATTTTGCGCTTGATTTGATCATGAGTGAGGAAGGCCGTTGCGTTGGCCTGATGGCGCTTAAAATGGATGACGGCACGATCCATCGATTCCGTGCAGCGGAAGTAATTTTGGCGACCGGCGGCTATGGTCGCGCCTATTTCTCCGCGACTTCCGCGCATACCTGCACGGGCGATGGCAATGCCATGGTGCTCCGCGCTGGTCTGCCTTTGCAGGACATGGAATTTGTGCAATTCCACCCGACCGGCATTTATGGCGCTGGCTGCCTGATTACCGAAGGCTCACGCGGGGAAGGCGGCTATCTCACCAACTCCGAAGGTGAGCGCTTTATGGAGCGTTATGCGCCATCTGCCAAAGACTTGGCCTCGCGTGATGTGGTTTCACGTGCGATGACGATGGAAATTCGCGAAGGCCGTGGCGTTGGCAAGCAGAAGGATCACATCTATCTGCATCTCGACCATCTCGACCCGAAAATTTTGGCCGAGCGTCTGCCCGGCATCTCGGAAAGCGCGCGGATTTTTGCGGGCGTTGACGTGACGAAGGAGCCGATCCCCGTGCTGCCGACCGTGCATTACAATATGGGCGGCATTCCGACCAATTATCACGGCGAAGTGCTCACCAAAAAGAACGGTAATGCCGATACCATCGTCCCCGGTTTGATGGCGATTGGTGAGGCGGCTTGCGTCTCGGTGCATGGCGCGAACCGTTTGGGTTCGAACTCGCTGATCGACCTCGTGGTGTTTGGCCGCGCCGCCGGCCAACGCGCCGCCGAGCTCGTTTCACCCGGCGAAAAGCAGGCGGAATTGTCGGCCAATGCCGGTGAAGCCGCGCTTGATCGCCTAGACCGCTTCCGTCACGCGGCAGGCGGCACCAAGACGGCGGAACTTCGCATGCAGATGCAAAAGACGATGCAGAATAATTGCGCCGTCTATCGCACGGGCGAAGTGCTGCATGAGGGCCAGACGCTGATCCATCACGTGTGGAGCGGATCATCCGATATTCAAGTGACCGATCGTTCGCTGATCTGGAACACGGATTTGCTGGAGACGTTGGAATTTGACAACCTCATCGCGCAAGCCGTGGTGACGATGGACTCCGCCGCCAACCGTCAAGAAAGCCGCGGCGCCCATGCGCGTGAGGATTTCCCGAACCGCGATGACAAGGAATGGATGAAGCACACATTGGCCTTCATCGATCCGGCGCGCCAAGAAACGATCATCGATTACCGCCCGGTGCATACTTACACGATGTCGAATGACATTGAGTATATTGCGCCTAAGGCACGCGTGTATTGAGTAGATCGTGTTTTAAGTAGAAACGGAGCGTAATGCGTGAAAACTCGTTCAAACATTCGTCTCGTTGACAAAGGTCGTTCGGAAACGTTTCGGACGCCCTTGCCGGGCGATAATTCGCGCCGCAGGAGGCCGCCCGTGACCTATGCCATTACCTTCGATCTCGACACAAAAATACTGGAAGAAGGCTATCCAAGTTCGTCTTGGCAGAACGCCTACAAGGACATCGAGCGGTTTTTGCGCGAGCTTGGTTTCGACCGTCAACAAGGAAGCGTTTATTTTGGCAATGACGATATCGATGTCGTTCAATGCCAGATGGCGGTGCAGCGGCTAACGCTCGAATTTGAATGGTTTGCCCCGGCAGTAAACGACATTCGCATGTTGCGAATTGAAGACAATAACGATCTTAGACCAGCCATTGAGCTGGCGATGCAAATGAAGGCGCGTTAAATCATGGTTGAACTCACGCTCCCCAAAAATTCCCGCGTTGGCGAAGGCAAAGTGTGGCCTAAGCCGCAAGGTGCTAAGCGTCTCACCGAGTTTCGCGTCTATCGCTATGATCCGGATGGCGAGAGCAATCCGCGCATGGACACCTATTATGTCGACCGCGATGATTGCGGGCCGATGGTGCTGGATGGCATTATCTGGATCAAGTCGAAGATCGACCCGACGCTGACCTTCCGGCGCTCGTGCCGTGAGGGCATTTGCGGCTCTTGCGCGATGAATATTGATGGGTTGAACACGCTCGCCTGCACCAAGGGCATGGACGAGGTGGCGCACCCGATCCGCATCTATCCGCTGCCGCATATGCCGGTGATCAAGGATCTCGTGCCGGACCTCACGCATTTCTACTCGCAGCACGCCTCCATCGAGCCGTGGCTGCATACTTCGACGCCTGCGCCCGAGAAGGAATGGAAGCAATCGCATGAGGACCGCGAAAAGCTCGACGGTCTTTACGAGTGTATTCTTTGCGCCTGCTGCTCGACCTCCTGCCCGAGCTATTGGTGGAATGGCGACCGCTATCTAGGCCCTGCCGTTCTGCTGCAAGCCTATCGCTGGTTGATTGACAGCCGCGATGAAGCAACCGGCGAGCGTTTGGACAATCTCGAAGATCCGTTCCGGCTTTATCGCTGCCATACGATCATGAATTGCGCCAATACCTGCCCGAAGGGGCTGAACCCTGCGCGCGCGATTGCAGAGATTAAGAAGATGATGGTGGAGCGACGGGTTTAAGGGGCGACCCGTCGAAGCAAAGAATTTACAAAACTTTAGTTCGAGGCCATGTTTCCGTGACGGAAATAAAATGCCTCGAGAGCTGCTATGTCTTCTGATAAAAATTTTGCCACCAAATACGCCTCATTTGTTTGGGGAGCAGCCACTTCGGCATTTTGCGTTATTTCGCTTCTCTTACTATCGGGCAATCTCCAGTTGAGAGATTTTCCCGCGCCACATTCTGAGCCATCCGGCAATTTTATTTTTGATTATCAAGCCCTCATTGCAGGCTTTTTTGCGTTGATTGGCGCAGCGTGGACGGTTCAAGCAATTTTCAAACAAATCGACGCGTCGAGGGCGATTGAACAAGAAAAGATCGAACGAAAGCATCAAGCTCTTAAAGCCGCCCTGCCACTTTATTCCACTCATATTATACACTATCTCAGACAATCGTTTTCCCGCTATGAAACCATTCTAAATGCTATTGAACCGCAAGCTGGACTACCCACATCTGATCAGATTGCCTTTCCTAAAGACATCACGGACTTTCTCATTGAGTTTATTAGTTATGCTGACAGCTCTGGCGATGACGAAATTGGTGCGATTGTATCGAATTTCTTATTACAAATACAAATCCACAATAGCCGATTGAACGAGAATATTGACGGCCGGATAGATAAAAAAATTAAAATCGTTGATGATGTTATTTCGACCGCAGAATTATTTTTGGAAACGAAAAAGCTATTTGATTATGGCAGGGGTGACTATTATTCATACAAGAGTATGAATAATAGTTATGAAGATATACATAGTACACTGTTTTTTGAAGCCAAGTTCATGCTCGACTATGATCATATTATTAGAACAAAATGTGGTAACAGAATGCGCGGGTAGAGTTAACTTCTTATTTGTAGGTTAGACTTTTCGATAATTCCTACTCCCCCGCCCGATGCTGCGCAATTGAGCGTGCAAGACGGGCAGCATTGGCGGGTGATTTCAGGAGATAGGCCGTCTCCATGATGCTGTTATAGGTATCGAGCGACATGACAACGGCATTCGGCGCATCACGCCGCGCGATGATGGTAACATTGGCATCATCGACAACCTTGTCGAGAACGCTTTTGAGATTGTTCCGTGCTTCGGTGAAATTGACGACGTCGAGCATGGTGGCGGGCCTTTTGACATGTGCAGAATATGGCACATGTTTAGCACGGGGTTCAAGGCATTGCAAACTTCGGAAATGCACAATTACTGCATTTAAAAAGATGATTGCAGCGCTGCTGCATCTGAGCGTTCCGCCATCCGTCCTTGCGAGCGAAGGCGAAGCAATCCAGCTGATGGTAGAAGCAAGAGCGCGGTGGCACCACGGCGCTCTTTTTATGTTCTGTTAGCTGGGTTGCTTCGCCTTCGCTTGCAATGACGGGAAAATAATTGCTGCGCAGCATTTTTGCAGCATAAAATCACCAAACCCCTGAAATAAAACATTTTTCATAAAATTACTGCGCAATAAAAAACCCGCTCGAAGGCGGGTTTTTCTTATCTATTGTGCAGCGCAGCAAAAATGCAGCATTATTGCACGAGTTTGGGGCCTGCACTGGCAACGGGTTCACCTTCGGCGAGAATGCCGAGCCTGCGGGCCACCTCGGTATAGGCGTCGACGAGATTGCCGAGATCGCGGCGGAACAGGTCTTTGTCGAGCTTGTCGTTGGTTTTGGCGTCCCATAACCGCGCGGAGTCGGGCGAGATTTCATCGGCGAGAACGATGCGCATCATCTCGCCTTCCCACAGCCTGCCGCATTCGATCTTAAAATCGACGAGCTTGATATTGGCGCCCAAAAAGAGGCCCGTCAGGAAGTCGTTGACGCGAAGCGCCAACGCCATGATGTCATCGAGCTCTTGCGGTGTCGCCCAGCCGAAAGCGGTGATGTGCTCTTCCGACACCATCGGATCGTTCAGCGCGTCGTTCTTGTAGTAGAACTCGATGATCGAACGCGGCAGCGGGCTGCCCTCCTCCAAGCCAAGGCGGGTGGCGAGCGAGCCAGCGGCGATGTTGCGAACAACCACTTCGAGCGGGATAATCTCGACTTCGCGGATCAGCTGCTCGCGCATATTGAGCCTGCGGATGAAATGCGTCGGCACGCCAATCGCGTTCAAATGGTTGAAGATGAATTCGGAAATGCGGTTATTCAAAACGCCTTTTCCGTCAAGAACAGCGTGTTTCTTGGCGTTAAAAGCAGTTGCATCGTCTTTAAAGTGCTGGACGAGGGTGCCAGGCTCGGGACCCTCATAGAGGATCTTCGCCTTGCCCTCGTAAATGCGACGGCGGCGGTTCATCGACATATACCGTTGTTTGAGGAAATCCATAACCGGATGGTTCTTCATACAGGAAAACCCACCTGATTTGCAACGCACCATTTAAAGGACGCTTTTTCTCGTCCCCTGCCTTTTGCAATTCTTTGCTGATCCCCATCTATAAGGAACGGGAAATGACGCCTGATTGTTATTCTACGGTGCCACACAGGGCGTGCCGAAGAATGGGCAGCAAGGAGAACGTCGATGACCACCTTTGACGAACGGGAACAAGGCTTTGAGGCCAAATTCATCCATGAGCAAGATATGGAATTTCGGATTAAAGCCCGCCGAAATCATTTGCTGGGTGTTTGGGCCGGTGGGTTAATGGGCTTAGCCGGTGATGGATTGGCCCATTACGCCGAAGCCTTGATGGGTGTGGATGTCACGAACCCCGGCGATGATCATCTGCTCAAAAAAATCGACGATGATCTTTCCGCCGCCAAAGTCGACCAATCAGCGGATGACATTCGCGCCAAAATGGATCAGTTGATGATCGTCGCCAAACGCGAGATCACGACCGGCGAATAGAAGCCATGACGGGCACGCCCTTGTTTTAGGGGGCCATTGTGCTTAGCCTCTGCCAAAACTTAGGGGGAGAGGCAAACATGGCACATCTGGCAACGATCGGCGCATTGTCGAAAAAGCTCGGCGGGGGCTCGGGGCTGTTAACGGCTTGGGTCGGTATGCCGGATCCTCTCGTGGCAGGCCAATTGGCGCTCGAAGATTTCGACACCGTTACACTCGATATGCAGCATGGCGCGAATGATATTCATTCGGTTGCGCTCGGTGTGGCGCAAGTCACCTTGGCCGGAAAGCCTACGATCGTGCGCATCCCTGTGGGGCAATTTGCAACCGCGTCTCGCGTGCTCGATTTAGGCGTTGCCGGTGTGATCGCGCCGATGATCAATTCAAAAGAAGACGCCAAGGCCTTTGCCAGTTTCATGAAATATCCGCCGATTGGCGAGCGGAGCTGGGGGCCTACCATTGCGTTTGGGCTGACTGGCACTGAGGGTAATGACTATATGAAAGCGGGTAACGCCATGTCGGTGGCGATTGCCATGGTGGAAACGCGCGAGGCCCTCGCAGCCGTCGATGATATTTTGGCGACACCCGGCATTGATGCAGTGTTTGTGGGGCCTTCCGATCTTTCCATCGCGCTTTCGCATGGTGCGAATGTCGACCCGTCCCGCAAAGATGTGGCTGAGGCGCTTGATCATGTGGTCGCGCGCTGCAAGGCGCATAAAAAGGCCGCGTGCTGCTTTGCGCCAAGCCCGTTGGCGGCCATTGAACTTAAAGCCAAAGGCTATGATTTAATGGCGATTGGCACCGATTTCGGCCAATTAAGAAGTGGTGCGCGGGCGCAAATTGCCATCGCCCGCGGCACGGCTTGATCTTCCGCTCGCTTTACTGAGCCTTTGGTGCTTCATCCATCATATGGCCGTGATCGCCATGATGATGTTCCCAGCCGAAGGGCGAGGACCAACGCAACGCATCGCGCTGCTTGTCGTCGAGCTTGGCATAAAGCGCGTCAAAGGCGGGACGAACGGTTTTAACGGCGCTCAGCATGGCGGTTAAATGCTGCTCCATGCCCGAAAGCATACCCGGAGGGGTATGATCAACCGATGCTGGATCAGCCGGACAAGTGGCCTTAACGGTGGCCTCAGCGGAGGTAAGCGCTGCCTTAAGCGCCTCAAATTCCGGCTTCTGCGCGTCCGTTGGCTTGATCGTGCGTTGCAGACGATCAAGCAGACGTGGACCCATCGGATCTTTTGCTTCGCAAATATGACCCATCGGGCCGAAATTTTCACCGTGGCGTCCGCCCGGTTGCGCAAAAGCCGCAAGCGCGCCACCTGCAACAACCACAAGCGCAGTACCCATAATCAATGTCTTTTTGCCGAATTTCATCTCATCAACTCCTCATTGCGGCCCCGGATGGGGCGTTGAGGACATAACGCCCGAAGTCACCTGACACGGGCATGTCGACAAGATTAAACTTTGTTGAGGTTAAGCGGACCTGTCACTTTTGACCGCTAGACCTGTCACCGGTTGGATGCTCGGCAACGCCAAGCGCATCGGCGAGGCGTTTGGCAGCGGAGCCCGGTTTCAGCGGCTTTTGCTGGCTTTCATGTGGCGCCCAACCTGAAATCCAGATGAATTCGAATGTCGCCCTAACCCGACCATCGGGATCGGAAAAGCGCTCGGCATAAATTTCGAACGTCCGCAGCAAAGTGGCGCGGCGCAGGGGCGTTTTACGACGTTCGATCAGGGCATTGGTGGCGCCCATGCGGCGCAAATCACGCATCAAGCCCAAGGGGCTTGCATAACGCACTGTGAAACTATCGACATCGGAGACGGGCAAGGCAAAACCAGCCCGCTGCAACAGGCCGCCAAGGTCGCGAATATCGGCAAAGGGTGCGACGCGCGGGCTAATCCCACCTTCGACTTCACTCTCGGCCTGAACAAGGCTTTGGCGTAATTCGGTCAGGCTAGCGCCACCCAAAAGACACGCCAGAAACATCCCATCCGGACGCAACGCACGGCGGATTTGGGATAAAATCCCCGGTAGATCATCCACCGTTTGAAGCGCCAAGAGCGACACAACCGCGTCAAGGCTTGATGCGCCGAAGGGCAAAAGGCCCGTATCAGCGACGAGTGCCGAAATATGACGATGGCCGATGGCGGCATAGGTTGGAGCAGCCCGAATAACCCTGTCCGCGCGACCGGATGCCAAAAGCACTTCGGCGGCGCGAGGACCCGGCGTTCCAAAATCAAGCACGATCGGAAATTGGCGCAGCACGGCGGTGAGCCGATCGGATAAATCGGCACTCGCGCGGGCGAGTAAAAAATCCTCAGCGCCCTGCCGGATCGCGCGTTGTAAACGCTGCCGGATCAGACCCTGTTCAAAAAGACGGGGAGCATCAACCATGGCTGCGGTGTATGCTCATTTTTATCTTGAACGTCAAAGCGTGAAACGCCTGATGAAGCCATCCTTGACCAAGCTTTCTGTGTTTGGCCGAAAATTTATGGATCTTCTCTATCCGCCCGCCTGCATCGCTTGCGGAGCGGCGCTGGCCGAGCATGACGGGATTTGTCCGGCCTGCTGGCGACTCATGCCTTTTATCACCAAACCCATTTGCGACCGTTACGGCACGCCCTTGCCGGTTGATCATGGCGGGATGATGCTCTCGCCACTTGCAGTGGCCGAGCCGCCGGTTTTTGGGCGGGCGCGTGCGGTTACCCGTTATGATGGTGTCGCCCGCGAATTGGTGCATGGGTTAAAATATGGCGACCGCATCGAATTGGCTGAAACCATGGGCGCGTGGATGGCCCGCGAAGGTGCTGATCTTTTGGCCGATGCGAACCTGCTTGTTCCCGTTCCTTTGCATTGGTTCCGATTATGGCGACGACGGTTTAATCAGGCGGCGGCGTTGGCCGATGTGATCGGCAAAAAGACGGGGGTTCCGGTGGGCTTCGAAACGCTAAAGCGCGTTAAAGCAACCCGCCCGCAAGTGGGCCTCACGCGTACGGAACGCGCGGCCAATCTTGAAAAGGCGTTTGCCATTCATGAGGTGGATCGTCCGCTTATCGTGGGCCGCCGGATCGTGTTGATTGATGATGTGATGACCACCGCCTCGACGGGCAATGTCGCAGCGCGAACGCTCATAAAAGCAGGCGCGGCATCGGTTGATCTTTTGGTCTTCGCGCTGGTGGCAAAGACTGGTTAATGATCTTATATTATGAAAAATCACGTAGCCTGAGGTTATGAACCATGCAGCCTGTTACCATCTATACGAAGTCCTGGTGCCCTTATTGCCACTCAGCCCTCGACCTTTTGAAGCAAAAGGGCGTGAAGTATGAGCAGATTGACGTTTCAGCCGGTGGTGAAGCGCAGGCTGCCATGGCGGTGAAGGCAAATGGCCGCTCAAGCGTGCCGCAGATTTTTATCGGTGATACCCATGTCGGCGGCTGCGACGATCTTTATGCGCTTGACCGCGCAGGCAAGCTTGATCCGCTTTTAAACGCTTAAGGAAATTTGCACGATGTCAGCCCATTTCAAAGCCGCTTGCGTTCAAATGCGCGGCAAGCGTGACCCGGCCGCCAATCTGGACGACGCTATCCGCATGATCCGCGAGGCCGCGAAAGCGGGGGCTACCTATGTGCAGACGCCGGAAATTTCGAATATTGTGAACCGCGATCGCCCCGCTTTATTGGCTGCCATTCGGACCGAGGCGGAAGACCCGATGTTGGTAGCGTTAAGCGCGCTCGCCAAAGAATTGGGTATCGTGATCCATATCGGCTCGCTCGCCATTAAAAACGGCGACAAGGTTGCGAACCGCGCTTTTGTAATCGGCCCCGATGGCGGCCTGCTCGCGCGCTATGACAAGCTGCATCTTTTTGATGTCGATTTACCGAATGGCGAAACTTGGCGGGAATCGAACACGTTTACCGGTGGCGTCGAGGGCGTGGCCGTCGATATTCCGCATGCCCGCCTCGGTGTGGCGATTTGCTATGATGTCCGCTTCCCCTATCTCTTCCGCGCCTTGGCGGATGCGGGGTGCTCGATCTTATCAGCTCCGGCCTGTTTTACGAAACAGACGGGCGAGGCGCATTGGAGCGTTTTGCAGCGCGCGCGTGCCATTGAAAATGGTGCCTTTATGATTTCTGCAGCGCAAGCGGGGCTGCATGAGGATGGCCGCGAGACCTATGGCCATTCGATCATTGTCGATCCATGGGGCAAGGTTTTGGCGGAGGCGGGTGACGAGCCGGGCATTATTGTAGCCGATATTGATCTTGCTGCGGTGAGCGATGCGCGCGGGCGGATTCCGGCCTTGCGGCATACCCGCCCGGTTCATGTCACTCTTGCCAAAGCTACATCGGGAGAGCGCGCGGCGTGATCAAATACCAACTTCAATGCGTGAATGAGCATCAATTCGAAGGCTGGTTTCAGTCTGGCGATGCTTTTGATACGCAGAAAAAGCGTGGTTTTGTCGAATGCCCCGTCTGCCAATCCAACAAGGTGGATCGGGCGATCATGGCGCCGTCGGTCGCGCGGACGGATAAGGAAATCGCGGCCTCCCTTCCCGTGCCGCAAGAGCCGGATTGGATCAGCACGGGAGCTGAAGCGGCTGTCCTGTCCGACGAGATGATCGAATTACGCGAGCGTTTGGCCGAATTACGCGATGAAATGATCAAAAATGCTGAAGATGTCGGCGGAAATTTTGCCGAAGAGGCCCGCCGCATCCATTTCGGAGAAGCGGAGAAACGCCAGATTTACGGCCATACCTCTATAGACGAGGTGCAGGAGCTTTTAGAGGAAGGGATTAGTATCCTGCCTTTGCCGCCTGGTCGCGATGTGGGGCACTAAAGCGTTCAGTCCTTTTTCGCGCGCAGCATGTAATTGACATCCATATCGCGTGAGAGCTTCCACTCGTTCAGGAACAGGTTGAAAATCACGCCGGATTGGTCATCGACCTGCATCCCGCCTTTGGCAATCGCATCGCTTAATTCGCGCGGGGTGACGAATTTATCCCATTGATGGGTGCCTTTTGGGAGCCATCCCAGCACGAACTCGGCACCGACAATCGCCAGAGCGAAGGCCTTTAGCGTGCGGTTCAACGTAGCCATATAGAGTTGACCGCCGGGCTTGACCGCTGCGGTACAGGCCGAGACAAACGCGCCGACATCGGCGACGTGCTCGACCACTTCCATCGCAAGTACGATATCAAATCGCTCGCCGGCCGCGACCAACGCCTCGACCGTTGTCTGGCGGTAATCAATATCAAGGCCCGATTGGGCCGCGTGAAGCTTCGCGACTTCGATATTAGTGGGTGCCGGATCAATCCCGGTTACTTTAGCGCCCAAACGGGTCAAGGGCTCACAAAGCAGACCGCCGCCGCAGCCAATATCGAGCAAAGTTAGGCCTTCGAGCGGCCGACCATTCTCGATACTGCGGTTAAAATGATCAGCAGCGCCGTCGCGGATCACCTGCAAGCGCACGGGATTGAATTTATGGAGCACGCCCATCGGGCCTTTAGCATCCCACCAGGTTTTGGCTATGCGCTCAAACCGCGCAACCTCGTCTTTATCGACCGTGGCTTGAAACTGGGTGTCCATTGCGATGCTCCTCACCCTTTACGAACCAAAATCGGAACGGTTTTAAGTTGACAGCGTAAGGTTGCGCCGTCATGGATGTGCGCCTTTTTCACCTCGGATGTTCCTTAAAGCAAGCGCGCATTCGACTGATTGAACCGAAATGATCTGATAAACGATGCCAGTCTCTCCTCAAAAAAGCCTCGTGATGAAATTTGGCGGCACTTCCGTCGCCAATCTCGACCGTATTCGGAATGTTGCGCTGCATGTGAAGCGCGAAGTCGAGGCCGGTTATCACGTTGCCGTCGTGGTTTCGGCCATGTCGGGCAAGACCAATGAATTGGTTGCCTGGTGCAAAGACGCCTCCGCGCTGCATGATATGCGCGAATATGACGCTGTGGTCGCCTCCGGTGAACAGGTCACATCGGGCCTATTGGCCATCGCTTTGCAGAATATCGGCATTCCGGCGCGCTCTTGGCAGGGTTGGCAAATCCCGATTCTGACCGATGACGCGCATGGCTCGGCGCGTATTTTGGGGATTGATGGTTCCGGACTGTCGGACAGCTTCAAAAACAAAGGCGAAGTGGCCGTTATTGCAGGTTTCCAAGGGATTCATAAGGAATCGAGCCGCCTGACGACGCTTGGACGCGGTGGATCGGATACCAGCGCGGTGGCCGTTGCTGCCGCTATCGGCGCGGAGCGCTGCGACATTTATACCGATGTGGACGGGGTTTACACCACCGATCCGCGGATCGTGCCAAAGGCGAAGCGGCTCGAAAAGGTCGCTTTTGAAGAAATGCTCGAAATGGCCTCAATGGGTGCCAAAGTGCTGCAAGTCCGGTCGGTCGAGCTCGCGATGACCCATCGTGTGCCGACTTATGTCCGGTCGTCCTTCGACGATCCGGCGGATCCAAAGCCAGGGACGCTTATTTGTGGCGAGGAGGATATTGTGGAACAGCAAATTATTACCGGAATCGCCTATTCGAAAGATGAAGCGCAAATCACCCTTCGCCGCGTGGCCGACAAGCCCGGCATTGCAGCGGCGATTTTCGTGCCTTTGGCGGACGCCAATATCAATGTCGATATGATCATTCAGGTTGTCTCGGATGATACGACGACGACCGATATCACCTTCACCGTGCCGACCGCCGATTTCGAGCGGGCCAAAACCATTCTTGAAGGGCTGCGCGGCACGATTGGCTATGCAACCTTGCAAGGTGCCAATGATGTGGTGAAAGTTTCAGCAATTGGCGTCGGGATGCGCAGCCATGCCGGTGTGGCCGCCCGCGCGTTCAAGGCGCTCGCCGATAAGGGCATCAATATTCGCGCAATCACCACTTCCGAGATTAAATTCTCGGTTTTGATCGATAGCGCGTATACAGAGCTGGCTGTGCGGACGCTTCATTCCCTTTACGGCCTCGACCAAGCCTGATATTCGGCCCTTAATCGACGGAAAAAGGCCTCGTCAATTCGCATTGGCGCGGCCTTTGCATTAATGATCAAAAATAGGTAAAGCATATCTGCAAGGGGCCCGGTTAAGTGGCCCTTTTGTGGTGGAACAGCCCCGTCGTCGTCAGGACGGCTTAGGAACAAGAAGGCAATGCGGTCTTCACATGGCGGACCTAGGGTTTTATTGCGCCGTCTCCGCGAAGTTATGGCGGAACCGGTCAGCGCACAGGCGCGTCTTGATAAAATCGTGATGGTCATCGCGGCCAATATGGTCGCGGAAGTGTGTTCCTTCTATGTGATGCGGGCCGATAACACGCTCGAACTCTTCGCGACCGAGGGTTTGAAGCGCGAAGCCGTCCATATGACGACGATGAAGGCGGATGAAGGCCTTGTCGGCTTGATTGCGAGACAGGCCGAGCCGCTTAATCTTTCCAACGCGCAATCGCATCCCTCCTTCTCGTATCGGCCGGAAACGGGCGAAGAAATCTATCAATCCTTCTTAGGCGTGCCCGTTTTGCGCTCCGGCAATACGCTCGGCGTGCTTGTTGTCCAGAACCGCGCCCATCGCGTCTATACGGAAGAAGAGGTCGAGGCGCTGCAAACCACCGCGATGGTGCTCGCGGAAATTATTGCTTCCGGCGAATTACAGGCGCTCGCAGGACCCGGTACCGGCATTGCGCTGCGTCGCGCGATGGTCTTGCCCGGACAATCGCTTGCCGATGGTGTGGGCCTTGGTTACGCGGTGTTGCACGAGCCGCGCGTCGTGGTGTCCAATCTCATCGCCGATGATCCGGCTGTTGAGCAAACGCGGCTTGATGCGGCGATTGCCGAATTGCGCTCCTCGATCGATCAATTGGTGGATCGAGGCGATGTCGCGCATGGCGGCGAGCACCGCGAAGTGCTCGAAACCTACCGCATGTTTGCCAATGATCCGGGCTGGACGCGGCGTTTGCGCGAAGCGGTGCAAACGGGCCTGACCGCGGAAGCGGCGGTTGAGCGCGTGCAATCGGATAACCGCGCCCGCATGTTGCGCCAAACCGACCCTTATTTGCGGGAACGGCTGCACGATCTCGATGAACTCGCCAATCGCTTGCTGCACCGGCTCTTGGGCCGCGACATGATTGACGGGCGGGTGACGCTTCCAGAAAACGCCATTCTGATCGCGCGCTCCATGGGGCCTGCGGCTTTGCTCGACTATGATCGGTCGAAATTGCGCGGCCTTGTGTTAGAGGAAGGCGGCCCGACCAGCCATATCGCCATTGTTGCGCGCGCTTTGGGCATTCCCGCCGTCGGAATGGTTGAAAATATCACCGGATCGGTTGAAACCGGCGATGCGATCATCGTCGATGGCGGCACGGGTCAGGTTCATGTCCGGCCACAAAGCGATGTCGAGGACGCGTTTAAGGAAAAGGCGCGTCTCCGCGCAAGGCGGCAGGAACAATACCGCAAATTGCGCGATGTGCCTTCGCGCACCAAAGACGGCGTCGATATCGGCCTGCATTTGAATGCGGGCCTGCTGATTGATTTACCGCATATGGAAGAGACAGGCGCGCAAGGCATCGGGCTTTTCCGGACGGAATTGCAATTCATGGTGTCGGCCCGCATGCCGACCGCCAATGAGCAAATGGCGCTTTATCGCACCGTGTTTGATGCAACACGCGGCAAGCCGGTGACCTTCCGGACGCTCGATATTGGTGGTGATAAAATTCTCCCCTATTTGCGCACGGCGGAGGAAGAAAATCCGGCTCTGGGTTGGCGCGCCATCCGCATCGGGCTTGATCGGCCGGGCCTGTTGCGCGCGCAATTACGCGCGATGTTGAAAGCGGCCACCGGACAGCATTTGCGCATCATGTTCCCGATGGTGGCAACCGTTGACGAATTTGATCGGGCGAAAGCGCTCGTAAAACGCGAGATGACCCATCTCGAACGCTATGGCTATACGCTACCCGAAAGCATCAAGCTCGGCGTTATGGTTGAAGTGCCTTCGCTTCTGTTTGAAATCGATGACATTGCATCGCGCGCCGATTTTCTCTCGGTAGGCTCGAATGATTTGATGCAATTTCTCTTTGCCGCTGATCGCGAAAACCCGCAAATGTCGGCGCGTTTTGACCCTTTAAGCCCGTCCTGCTTAAGGGCGCTGCATATGATCGCTTATGCCGGCAAAAAGGCCGGTATTCCGGTAACTCTATGCGGCGAATTGGCGAGCATGCCACTTGAGGCCATGGTGCTGATCGGATTGGGTTATCGCTCTTTATCCATGTCGCCCGCCTCGATTGGTCCGGTAAAAGCGATGCTGCTTGAATTACAAGCCAATGCGGTAGAAAAACACCTGCATCACTTGCTGGCAAACGCCAATGGGGCTGCGACTTTGCGGCCAGCCATCAAGGCCTTTGCGCGGGACCATGGCGTGCCGGTTTAGCGACGCTTTGTTCGCTCAAGCCCTCACCCTTCCCTTTTTCAAAATCCCCTTTTCGATCTGGTCTTTCATGAAATTTGATACGCACAAACTTGATGCCATTCTCGCGCGCCATGCCAGTGTTTCGGACCGCCTCAACAGCGGACCGGACGCGGAATCCTTTGTCGCTTTATCGCGTGAACTCTCCGAACTCGATCCCGTTGTAGACGCTATTCAGACGGTTCGTTCGATTGGAAAAGAAATTGCCGGTTTGGATGAGTTGATCGCCGACGCCTCAACCGATTCAGACATGCGCGGCTTGGCGGAAGACGAGCGCCGCGAGGCCTTGCTTCGTCAGACGGAGGCCGAACATACGCTACGTTTGATGCTGCTCCCCAAAGATGCCGCCGATGAGCGGGGTGCCATTCTCGAAGTGCGGGCCGGTACGGGCGGCGATGAGGCAGCCCTTTTTGCCGGTGACCTTTTCCGCATGTATCAGCGTTATGCCGATCTGCGCCGCTGGACGGTTGAGGTGCTCTCCGCCTCTGAAGGCACGATGGGTGGTTATAAGGAAATTATCGCCGAAGTGCGCGGTATTGGCGTGTTCGGAAAGCTGAAATTCGAAAGCGGCGTGCATCGCGTGCAACGCGTGCCGGATACCGAAACACAGGGACGTATCCATACGTCTGCGGCCACCGTTGCTGTGCTACCCATCGCAGAGCCGCTTGATTTGACGATCGACGACAAAGATCTCGTCATTGAAACCATGCGGGCGCAGGGCGCAGGCGGGCAGCACGTCAATAAGACCGAAAGCGCGATCCGTATGACGCATACGCCTTCCGGCATTGTGGTGATGATGCAGGATGAGCGCTCGCAACATCGCAACCGCGCCAAGGCAATGGATGTTTTGCGCACGCGGCTTTTCGATATGCAGCGGCGTAAACAGGCTGATGCGGAGGCCGAAAATCGACGCGGCCAAGTGGGCTCCGGCGACCGCTCCGAGCGCATCCGGACCTATAATTTTCCGCAAGGGCGGCTGACCGATCACCGGATCAATCTGACTCTGTATAAATTGCCAGAAATTGTCGCCGGAACGGCGCTTGATGACGTGATTGATCCCTTGATCGCCGAGCATCAGGCCGCGTTACTAGGAGCTGAGGACCGTTCATGAACCCTATTTCCGATCAAATGACGCGGATTGAAGCGCTCAAACATTTGGGCGAAGTGTTTCGACAGGTGGGCATTGAAACGGCACAGCGCGATGCGCGGCTTTTAATGCTCGATGCGGCTGGCATCGTGCATACCGACCTTATCAAAGCGCCGCGCGAGGCTTTGGGCGCGGAAGCGGCACAAAAACTGGCCTCCCATGTCGAAAAGCGCCTGACCCGCGTGCCGGTAGCACGCATTTTGGGCGAATGGGAATTTTGGAGCCTGCCCTTTACGCTGGTGACGGAAACATTAGTACCCCGTCCCGACAGCGAAACTGTGGTCGCGGCCGCTCTGATCGCGCTTAAAGACCGCCGCCATGCGAGCGAGGGATTGCGTATTCTCGATCTTGGAACCGGCTCGGGCTGCCTGCTCGTCTCGCTGCTGCATGAAATGCCCGGCGCCACCGGAGTGGGCGTTGATATTGCGGCGGGGGCGGTTGCTACCGCGCGTCTTAATGCGGAGCGAAACGGGGTTGCCGCCCGCGCGGAATTTCATCAGGCCAATTGGGCCGAGGGAATCATCGGTCCGTTTGATCTCATCGTATCAAACCCGCCCTATATTGCCGATCCGATCATCGACACGCTGGAAGTCGAAGTGCGCGTTCACGATCCGCGTTTGGCGCTTTCGGGCGGACGAGACGGGCTTGATGCCTATCGCGCGATTGCCGATGCGATCCCCGCTCTATTGGCGCCTGGCGGGGTTGTGGCGCTCGAAATCGGTTCGGATCAGTCAGAAAGCGTGCCAAAACTCTTCGCTCACCTCGGATATGAGCTGGAAGGCCCCTTTGCTGATTTTGGCGCAAGACCGCGGGCGATTGTGCTGCGCCGTCCGTCCTAAACCGAAAATCTTGGTTTTCAATCTGGTGTTAAACCAACAAAAAGGGAATTGCGGTTAAGAGATCAACCGTGTAGAGATGAAGGACGGATTGTTGGCCGAGAGGCTGGCCGGGCATATTTGAACCGAGCGAATGATCCGTCGGCCCATCTCTTAAATATAGTGAGCCAGTTGCCGCTTTCGTTTGGCCTTAGAGGCTTTGAGCAAGCAACCGGGAAGCCGCTTCGCACTGGCATATGAACCCCTAAAGGTCGAAAATAATTACCCATCATGAATAATTATAGAGAAGAAGGTCGTTCGATGAGACCTAATCATCAGAACAAGCGCATGCGTGGCCGCAACCGCGGTAATGGTGGCGGGGGTGGCGGCGGCAAGGGTCCAAATCCACTCACGCGCTCCTATGAATCGAACGGTCCTGACGTCAAAGTGCGCGGCACCGCCCAAAACATTGCCGAAAAATACGTGCAGCTCGGGCGCGATGCGCAAGCAACGGGCGATCATGTCGCGGCAGAAAGCTTTTTTCAGCATGCCGAGCATTATTTCCGGCTGATTGCTGCAGCCCAAGAACAGTTCCGCATCGCCAATCCAGGCTTCCGTGGCTTTGATCAGCCTGAAACCGACGGTGAAGAGGGTGATGAAGAAGCCCCCTTCGGCCAAGGCCAAGCGCAGCCAGAAACGCGCGTCTTTGGTCAGGGCCCATCCGAGGGTGAAGATGAGCCGCAAGGCGAGTTTCAACCGCGCGAACAATCCTACCAGCCGCGTGATAATCGCGATCAACGGGGCCCTCGCCCACCGCGCGACAACCGCAATTTCCAGCCACGCGAACAGCGTGAGCCACGGGAAGCATCAACGGGTGGCGAGTTCCAGCCACGTGAGCAACGGGATTTCCAACCGCGTGAACAGCGCCCACCACGCGAGCACCAGCCGCGCGAACAGCGTGAGTTTCAACCGCGCGAACAACGGCCACCGCGCGAAGGCGGACGCTATGAGCGCGGCGATCAAGAGCGGCGTTTTCCAAGGCGCGATCCAATGCCGATTGAGGCCGAACAGCCGGGCTTGCCTTCCTTCATTACAGCGCCTGTGCGCAACGTTATGGCTTCAGAAGCACCTATTGAGCCCATTATGGTCGAGGCTGCGGTGCCTGTTGATCCGAGTTTTGTCGAGCCGGTTGGCGTTCGCCGCCGTGGTCGTCCGCCAAAGATGCAAACTCCGGATGTTTCCTCCGACAGCGAATGAATCGTGCTGAAATTAGAGCGTTAGACAAAAGGAGGTCCTCGGGCCTCCTTTTTTGTGGCCTTTACTTATGGGCCTACCCCTTTCGCTTAAGCCGAAGCGTTCTTATCTCTTGTTCGAAAGGCTCGCTCATGACTGGGGAGCTTCAGACAGGAGCGGCAATCCGGGCCTCATAAAAGGACGGATCTGGCGCGGCCAAAGGAGACACAAAATGGATTTTGAAAAATATACCGACCGCGCAAAAGGTTTCGTCCAATCCGGCCAGATGCTGGCCATGCGCGAAGGGCATCCACAATTTTTGCCTGAGCACATTTTAAAGGTGCTGCTCGACGATAATGAAGGCCTCGCCGCCGGATTAATCGGACGCGCGGGCGGCAATGCGAAACAGGCTTTGGTGCTTACCGAAGAACTCCTTTCCAAACAGGCGAAAGTCTCAGGCGCCGCCTCACAACCAAGCGCAAGCCGTGATCTCGTCAGGCTTTTTGATACCGCGCAAAAAATTGCGGTGAAAGCGGGTGATTCTTATGTCACCGTCGAGCGGATCTTGCTGGCGCTCGCTACTGAAAAAGACATGGAAGCCGGCAAAGTTCTCGCCAAATCCGGCGTGACACCGCAAAGCTTAAACACGGCGATCAATGATTTGAGAAAAGGCCGTACGGCGGACAATGCCTCGGCTGAAAACGCCTATGAGGCGCTTAAAAAATATACCCGCGATCTGACCGAAGCCGCACGCACCGGTAAGCTCGATCCGGTGATTGGTCGCGATGAAGAAATTCGCCGCGCCATTCAAGTGCTTTCGCGTCGTACGAAAAACAACCCCGTTTTGATTGGCGAACCGGGCGTTGGTAAAACCGCGATTGCAGAAGGTTTGGCGCTGCGCATCATCAATGGCGATGTGCCGGAAAGCCTGACCGACAAGAAATTACTGTCGCTCGATATGGGCTCGCTGATTGCAGGCGCGAAATATCGCGGTGAATTTGAAGAGCGTTTAAAATCGGTTCTCTCGGAAGTGACCTCGGCAGAGGGTGGCATCATTCTTTTCATCGACGAAATGCACACGCTGGTGGGTGCCGGTAAAGCCGATGGCGCGATGGATGCGTCAAATTTGCTGAAGCCTGCATTGGCGCGCGGTGAACTCCATTGCGTAGGCGCGACCACGCTCGATGAATACCGCAAACATGTCGAAAAAGACGCAGCATTGGCGCGGCGCTTCCAGCCGATTTTTGTCAATGAGCCAAGCGTTGAAGATACGGTTTCGATTTTGCGTGGCTTGAAGGAGAAATACGAGCTGCATCATGGCGTGCGCATTACCGATGCAGCAATTGTAGCAGCGGCGACGCTCTCGAACCGCTACATCACGGATCGGTTCTTGCCCGATAAAGCGATTGATCTGGTCGATGAAGCATCGGCACGCTTGCGCATGCAGGTTGATTCAAAGCCCGAAGAACTCGACGAGCTTGATCGCCGCATCGTTCAGCTTCGCATTGAGCAAGAAGCGCTCAAAAAAGAAACCGATGCGGGATCAAAAGATCGTCTCGGTAAAATCGAGGTTGAGCTTGCGGGCTTGGAAGAAAAATCAGCTTCGCTCACACAGCGTTGGAAGAGTGAAAAAGACAAGCTTGGTGCCGCTCAAAAGATAAAGGAGCAATTGGAGCAAGCCCGCACCGATCTCGCCAATGCGCAACGCAAAGGGGAATATCAAAAGGCCGGTGAACTGGCTTATGGTTTGATCCCTGATTTGGAGAAAAGACTCGCTGCCAATGAAGGCGCGGAAAGCAAAGGCGCGATGGTGGCCGAAGCCGTTACCGCCAATGATGTCGCGCAAGTCGTCTCGCGCTGGACGGGCGTGCCGGTGGATAAAATGCTCGAAGGCGAGAAGGACAAGCTTTTGCGCATGGAACTTGAAATCGGCAAACGCGTGGTGGGCCAAGAAGAGGCTGTAATTGCGGTTTCAACCGCCATTCGCCGCGCGCGTGCAGGCCTGCAAGACCCGCATCGGCCGATCGGTTCCTTCATGTTTTTAGGGCCAACGGGGGTGGGTAAAACCGAGCTCACCAAGGCGCTCGCGTCCTATATGTTCGACGATGAAACCGCGATGGTCCGCATCGACATGTCCGAATATATGGAGAAACATTCGGTCGCACGCTTGATCGGTGCCCCTCCCGGCTATGTCGGCTATGAAGAAGGCGGCGCGCTAACGGAAGCGGTGCGGCGCAGGCCTTATCAAGTCATTCTTTTCGACGAGATCGAAAAGGCGCATCCGGATGTGTTCAACGTGCTTCTGCAAGTGTTGGATGATGGGCGTTTAACGGATGGCCAAGGCCGCGCGGTCGATTTCCGCAATACGCTCATCATCATGACCTCGAATTTAGGTGCCGAATATCTCGTCAACCAGACGGAGGGGCATGATTCCGATGAGGTGCGCGACGAAGTGATGGCCGTGGTGCGCTCGCATTTCCGGCCGGAATTCTTGAACCGCGTCGATGAAATCATCCTCTTCCATCGTTTGAAGCGCGATCAGATGGGCGCGATTGTCGATATCCAGATGAAGCGGCTCGACCAATTGCTGGCGGACCGGAAAATCGTCATCGAGTTGAAGCCCGAAGCGCGCGAATGGCTCGCGGAAAAAGGCTATGACCCGGCCTATGGCGCACGGCCTTTAAAGCGCGTGATCCAGAAAAACGTGCAGGACGCGTTGGCCGAACTCATACTGTCCGGCGCGGTGAAGGACGGCGATCATGTGCCAGTTGAAGCGGGTCCGCTTGGACTTATTATTGGTGAGCATGCGGTTTCGCTGGAGCGTGCGCCTAAGGGTGCCAAGCTGAATTAATTATCAAGCTGAGATGCGATAGGCGATATCTTACGTCTGCCGCATCGTCTATCCGTCCGGACATTCCAATTGGACGGGACCAGCATCCCTGTACAATCAGACAGCTCGCTTCAAATCGATCCAAATATTAACATGAAATGGCTTGTAATTTGTAACTTATAGGTTACATTTCATGATCGTAATCAAGGAGACCGAGCTATTCGCGCAATGGCTCAAGGCGTTACGAGATCCAACCGCTAAGGCCAAGATCGCGAGCAGAATTCGTAGACTTGCCTATGGCAATCCCGGTGACGTAGCTCCAATTGGCGGTGGACTCAGTGAAATGAGAATTCATTATGGTCCCGGCTATCGAGTTTATTTTATGCAAAACGGCATTGAGTCTGTGCTTCTCCTAGGCGGGGGCGATAAATCAACACAAAACAAAGACATCCTCCGCGCGAGGGCTTTAGCAAAGGACTTCTTGCCATGACCCTAAAAACAAAAGCCTTTGATCCCGCCGTTTATCTCGATAGCGATGAGGCAAGAACGGTCTATCTCAACGAGGCCTTTGAGACAGGTGATGTCGGCTTCATTGCTGATGCGTTAGGTGTCGTCGCGCGGGCACAAGGCATGACGAGGCTCGCACGCGACGCCGATTTATCCCGCGAGGCGCTTTATCGGGCCTTGTCGATCAATGGCAATCCGGAATTGTCGACGGTTCTCAAAGTAACGACCGCATTGGGACTAAAATTGACAGTTGAAGCCGCTTAATCGTTGCGCGCCAACCTTCCTTTCCTTGACTCTTCCCCCTCTTTCCCCTACATCCCGCCCATTCAACGACGATTTCGTCCTTGAGCCACCGCCCAACCCGTGAGGTTGGAGGTCCACGTCCGACAGCGCGTTGCGCCCTCGGGCGCGTTTGGCTTTGGGGCGTTTTTCGTCACGCATGCGGGCGAAAAAGTGGTTGCCGGTTTTTCGCGAAAAGCATGCGCCAATAAGGAAGGTTCTCGATGTTCGAAAGTCTGAGCGACAAGCTCTCTGGCATTTTGAACGCGCTCACGCGTCGTGGCGCGCTGAGCGAGGAGGACGTGAACCTTGCGTTGCGCGAAGTTCGCCGGGCGCTGATCGAGGCCGATGTTGCGCTTGATGTCGTGCGCTCTTTCACCGACAAAGTGCGCGAACGCGCGGTGGGCCAAGAAGTTGTCCGCTCGGTCTCGCCGGGCCAGATGGTCATCAAGATCGTCAATGATGTTTTGGTCGACACGCTAGGCTCGGAAGCCTCGCCGATTGATCTTGAGGCCGTGCCGCCAGTGGCCATCTTGATGGTCGGCTTGCAGGGCTCGGGTAAAACCACCTCGACCGGTAAAATTGCACGCCGCCTCACCGACCGGATGAAGCGCAAAGTGCTGATGGCGTCGCTCGATACGCGCCGTCCGGCCGCGATGGAGCAGTTGGCCAGCCTCGGCAAGCAACTTTCAATTGAAGTTCTACCGATTGTTACAGGCCAAAGCGCGGTGCAAATCGCCAAGCGCGCGATGGATGCGGCGCGTCTCGGCGGCTTCGATGTCGTCATGCTCGATACCGCCGGCCGCACCACGGTCGACGATGAGTTGATGGCCGAAGTGGCCGAGGTGAAAGCCTCGACCAAGCCGCATGAAGTGCTTTTAGTAGCCGACGCGCTAACGGGCCAAGATGCGGTGAACACCGCAAAGGCCTTTGACGAGCGCGTAGGGATTACCGGCATTGTGCTGACCCGCGTCGATGGTGATGGCCGTGGCGGCGCGGCGCTCTCCATGCGCGCCATCACCGGCAAGCCGATCAAGCTTGTTGGTACCGGCGAAAAAATGGATGCGCTGGAGGATTTCCATCCCGCGCGCATCGCCAACCGTATTTTGGGCATGGGCGATGTGGTTTCGCTCGTCGAAAAAGCGGTTGAAAATATCGACCAAGAAAAGGCGATGCGGACCGCCGAGCGGATGCGCAAGGGCCAGTTCGATCTCACCGATATGCGGGACCAGCTCGCGCAGATCGAAAAGATCGGCGGCGTCGGCGGGCTGATGGGCATGATCCCCGGCATCGCCAAGATGAAGAACCAGATCGCCGCCTCCCATCTCGATAGCAAAGTGGTCAAGCAGCAAATCGCCATTGTGAATTCGATGACGGCGGCAGAGCGCAAAAACCCGGACATCCTCAAAGCCTCGCGCAAAAAGCGCATTGCGGCGGGTGCGGGTGTTTCCGTCGAGCTCGTCAATCGTTTGCTGAAACAGCATCGGCAAATGGCCGATATGATGAAGATGATGGGCCAGAACAAGCGCGGCGGGCCGATGGCCGGTCTTGCCAATATGTTTGGCCTTGGTGGTGGCGGAATGCCGTCGCCAGAAGAAATCGCCGCCATGCAAAAGCAAATGGGCGGCGGCGCGGCTTTGCCGGAATTTCCGGGAACCGCGAAACCGCCTGCCGGTCTTCCACCATTGCCGGGCGGAGCGCCGAAACTTCCCGGCTTACCTGGCCTCGGCGTCAAGCCAACGCTTCCGGGCCTTGGCAGCTTCAAGCCGTTTGGGGGGAAGAAGAAGTGAAGAAATTAGTCAGTCGGCAGTCGGTATTCGTTATTCGATCTAAAACGACCGCCGACTGCCGATTGCCGTTAAACCCTAACCAACCAACCTAAAACCAAACCAAGAAAGTCCTACCCATGTCAGTTAAAATTCGTCTCGCCCGCGGTGGTGCAAAGAAGCGTCCGCATTATTCGATCGTTGTTGCCGATAGCCGCTTTGCGCGCGATGGCCGTTTCATCGAGAAGCTCGGCACGTTCGACCCGATGAAACCAAAGGATTCGGCTGAGCGCGTGAATTTCGATCACGACAAGGCGAAAGCCTGGCTCGCCAAGGGCGCGCAGCCGACCGACCGCGTCGAGCGTTTTCTGGAAGCTGCTGGCTTGTGGAAGCGCAAGGCCCGCGTCAACCCGGAAAAGGCGAAGCCAAAGAAGAAGGCTCAGGAGCGTCTCGACGCCGCCGCAGCCGAAGTTGAAAAGGCCGCAGCCGCCGCTCTCGCAGCCAAAGAAGCGGCAGCCGCTGCAGCCGCAGCGCCCGCAGCTGAACCAGCAGCCGAGTAAGAATACCCCATGGCGCGCCAACCCGGACCGTACCCATCGGACCGCGAGCCTCCCGGCTCGCATCCTTTGCAAAATGCGGGCCGGGAGGCCCGCGGTCCGGTTCAAGGCCTCGTAGAAGTTGGCGTGTTGGGTGCGCCCCATGGCGTGAAGGGCGAGATGCGTCTCAAATCCTTCACCGCCGATCCTTTATCGATTCAAGATTATGCGCCGCTGACGGATAAAACCGGACAGCGGCGTTTTACCATCCGCACGGCTAGGCTCGTCAAAGACGATATGCTGGTTGTGGCGCTGGAAGGCATATCCGATCGCACGGCCGCCGAGGCGCTGACCAATCTCACGCTCTATATTCCACGTGATCAATTGCCTAAGCCGGATGAAGAAGAATTCTATCATGCCGATTTGATCGGGCTTAAGGCACACGCGCCCGATGGCAGCATGATCGGCACCGTCACCGCCGTGCATGATTTTGGTGCGGGCGATATTTTGGATATTGCGCCTTCGACAGGAGCTTCTCTGCTCGTGCCGTTTACCAAAGCCAATGTTCCCGTAATTGATCTTTCTGCGCAAAAAATGACGGTTGTTCTACCCGAGGAAATCGAGGGTGAGGAGCGCCCCGGCGCATGAGCGGCTTTCGCGCTGATGTACTGACTTTGTTTCCCGAGATGTTTCCCGGTTCGCTTGGGCTATCCCTTGCGGGCGAGGCTCTCAAATCCGGCCGTTGGTCGCTTCAAGCCCATGATATTCGCGAGCATGGTTTGGGCAAACACCGCGCGGTGGATGATACGCCTGCAGGTGGTGGCGCAGGCATGGTGTTGCGCGCCGATGTGTTGGCGAATGCGATTGATGCCGTGGTCAAACCGGATGATCAACGCCCGCGTCTGTTGATGAGCCCACGCGGCAAACCGTTGACGCAAGAGATGGTGCGCGAATGGGCTTCTGGCCCGGGTGTCGTTATTGTTTGCGGAAGATTTGAAGGCGTCGATGAACGCGTGATTGAAGGCCGTCACTTACAAGAAATTTCCATCGGCGATTATATTTTATCAGGTGGGGAACCTGCTGCCCTCGTTGTACTTGATGCCTGTGTTCGCTTGCTTCCCGGTGTGATGGGTAAGGTGGAATCGGGTGAAGACGAGAGCTTTGAAAACGGGCTTTTGGAATACCCGCATTATACCAAGCCACGCGAATGGGAAGGCCGTGACATTCCGGAAATTTTATTGTCCGGTGATCATAAGAAGATCGCCAAGTGGCGGCGCGCGGAGAGTGAGCGGATTACGCGAGAGAGACGGCCGGAACTTCTCAAAAAATAAACCGTCATTGCGAGGAGGTCCGGAGGACCGACGCGGCAACCCAGTCCTTTCGTTTGGCATCAACTGGGTTGCTTCGCGTTCGCTCGCAATGACGGCTAAAATTACTTCGCCAGCCCCTTGCCCTGCAACGCAACCTTGATCTCATCGAGCACTGCCGGATCATCAATCGTCGCTGGCATATTAAAGCTGTCGCTATCGGCAATTTTCTTCATGGTGCCGCGCAAAATTTTGCCCGAACGCGTCTTGGGCAAGCGCTTCACCACCATCGCCAATTTGAAAGCGGCGACGGGGCCGATTTGATCGCGTACGCGGGCGACGAGTTCCTTTTCGATTTGCTCGGGCGGGGTGGTAATGCCGGATTTCAGCACGACAAAGCCGCAGGGCTGCTCGCCTTTGAGCGCGTCTTTCGCGCCGATGACGGCGCATTCGGCGACCGCCGGATGGCCCGATAAAACCTCTTCCATCGCACCCGTTGAAAGCCTGTGGCCCGCGACATTGATGATGTCATCGGTGCGGCCCATAATGTAGAGATAGCCGTCCTCGTCGATGTAACCAGCATCCGAGGTGGAGTAATAACCCGGATAGGCCGTGAGATAGCTTTCGCGGAAACGGTCTTCCGCGTTCCACAAAGTCGGTAAACAGCTTGGCGGCATCGGCAGTTTGACAACGATGGAACCCATTTTGCCCGCTGGCACCGGGTGGCCGCCTTCGTCCAGAATTTGGACATCATAGCCGGGCATCGCGACCGTGGGTGAACCGTGCTTGACGGGCAACATCCCCATGCCGAACGGATTGCCAGCAATCGCCCATCCGGTTTCGGTCTGCCACCAATGGTCGATAACGGGCGTGCCGAGCTTTTCTTCCGCCCATTTCACGGTGTCGGGATCGGCTCGCTCACCGGCCAAGAACAAAGCGCGGAAGCCTTCGAGATTGTATTTTTTAAGTTCAACGGCGTCTGGATCTTCCTTGCGGATCGCACGAAACGCGGTTGGCGCGGTAAAGAGCACCTTTGCGCCATGCTCGGAAATAACGCGCCAAAACGCGCCCGCATCGGGCGTGCCAACGGGCTTGCCTTCATAGACGATGGTTGTGGCACCCACGATCAACGGCGCATAAACGATGTAAGAATGGCCCACCACCCAACCAATGTCGGAGGCGGACCAGAACACATCGCCGGGCCCGATGCCGTAAATGCCCTTCATGGTCCAGGACATCGCCACCAAATGCCCGCCATTATCGCGTACAACGCCTTTGGGTTTTCCCGTCGTGCCGGATGTGTAGAGAATATAGAGCGGATCGGTGGAGGCGACGGCGACACACGCGGCCTGATGGCCTTTGGCCTTGGCGGAATTGACCAAAGTCAGCCAATCATAATCCCGCCCGGCCTTTAACATGGCCGTTTCTTGCGGCCGTTGAAAGACAATCACGGCTTCGGGTTTATGCTGCGCGATCTCAATCGCCTCATCGATGAGGGGCTTATAATGCACCACTCGACCCGGCTCGATGCCGCAAGATGCTGCGAGAATCAGCTTAGGCTCGCAATCATCAAGCCGCGTTGCAAGTTCGCGTGCAGCAAAGCCACCAAAGACAACCGAGTGAACGGCACCAATCCGCGCACAAGCGAGCATGGCGAACAGGGCTTCGGGGATCATCGGCATATAGATGATCACGCGGTCGCCTTTTGTGACGCCAAAATCCTGCAACACGGCGGCGAGCGTTGCGACCTCATCGCGAAACTCGGCATAGGTGACTTTGCGCTTGGTGCCCGTGATCGGGCTATCATGGATAATCGCTGTGCGATCCGGATGCGCCATCGCGTGGCGATCAACGGCGTTGTAGCAGGTATTCACGACCCCATCCGGAAACCAGCGGCCATAGACACCGATGGATGGGTCAAAAGTCGTTTGCGGCGGGACAATCCAATCAATCGATTGCGCTTCTTCCGCCCAAAACCCTGACGGATCGGTGATGGAGCGGTTATAGACTTCGCTGTAGCGCGCGGCATTGCTCATGGCTTGCCCCTTTGATGGCGTTTCCCTCTTAAGGATTGCCTTTAGCATTGGATGGTGCCCGCGTCAGGCACGACTTTCGATGCAAGGCAGACCTACCTGGATCGGCGCTTGCCAAATGAGATGACTTGCCGCCAATTGGCGCAAACACCCGATGAATGAGTCCCCATGCCCGCGATTATTACCGATCCCCTGTTTTATCTGGCTGCCATTCCTGCGGTTTTTCTGATGGGTTTGGCGAAAGGCGGCTTTGCCGGTTTGGGGTTAATCGCTATTCCGCTTTTGGCCTTGGTGGTCTCGCCTGTAAAGGCCGCCGCTTTGATGCTGCCGATTTTGATTTTGCAGGACATGGTGAGCACGTGGGCCTATCGGCGCGATTTTGATTTTCGCAATTTGGCGATCATGCTGCCGGGCTCTTTTTTCGGGGTCTTTCTGGGCTGGTTAATGGCAGCGCATGTGTCGGATGACATGGTCAAGCTTGGCGTTGGTGTCATTTCCATTGCCTTTGTCATTGTGTATTGGCGCAGGCGAAATGTGCCGGGAGACCCTGTGAAGGGCAAGACGAGTGCAGGCATCTTTTGGGGGATCGTTGCAGGGTTTACGAGTTTTGTGGCGCATGCCGGTGGGCCGCCCTTTCAGGTCCATGTCATGCCGCAACGCCTGCCGCCACAAACCTATGTCGGTACCTCGACCTGGTTTTTTACCATCACCAATTTGACGAAAGTGCTGCCCTATTTCTTGCTCGGCCAGTTCTCATCTGAAAATCTCGGGACGTCTTTCGCGCTGTTTCCATTGGCATTGGTTGCCACCTTAACGGGCGTTTGGATGGTGCGGCGGATTCCGGCGTCACGGTTCTACACGCTGATTTATGCGCTGACCTTTTTGGTGGGGGCCAAATTGCTCTGGGATAGTGCTCCGAAGCTTTTCTAACCGAAGCGCGAGGATTGCTCTGGTATATTGACGCGCAAAGGCTTACCTTAGTCGAGCGGGGCTGCGGAGTACGTGAGAACAACAGTATTCCCGGGGCCTTATCGACCCTTAGGGAGCTGTCCCTGCCTTGGTCCGTGGACCAGGGCACACGGCGCCCACCTACTTATGTAGGCACCTGGGATCGATCGTTCCACGGCTATTGTGGCTCCGCACTTTATTGATGGACGCATGACCGAACCTTCTGCCAAAGATGTACGCCGCAAAGAGGCGCTTGATCGCCGCGGCGCGCTTAGCCCAGCGGATCGGGCAGAATTTTCGCTTCAGATTGCCGAACGGATCATGCCCTTTGCCGATCAAATGGGTGGTGGTCCTGTGGGCGGCTTCTGGCCCATCCGGACGGAAATCGACCCGCGCCCGGCCCTTCTCAAACTCGATTCAATTGGGCTGCGCGCGGCCCTTCCTGTCGTCACGCCCTCGGGGCTGATCTTCCGGGCATGGTCAATGGGTGACGCGATGGCGGAAGGGCCGTTCGGCTTACGCGAGCCCGAAGCAACCGCGCCGGAAGTCTCGCCGCTCGCTCTGCTTGTGCCACTCGCTGCCTTTGACCGGCGGGGCCACCGCATCGGTTATGGCGCGGGCTATTATGATCGCGCGATTGCACGGCTCTCGGCCATTGGTCCTCTGTTCACCATCGGCATTGCGTTTTCGGTTCAAGAAATCGACCGCGTTCCGGAAGAGCCGCATGACCGATCGCTCAACGCGATTGTGACCGAAAAAGAGACGATTCTTATTCCGCGCTATTGAGGCGTCTCAGCCTTCTGCGTTCTGAATAGCGAGCGTTGCTGCGACTGTTCCTGAGACAAAGGCAAATAAAGTCAGCGCGATCAGAATTGAAAACGGTGTCATAAAGGGGATCGTCCCACCAAGGGCCGCAGACGTCGCCGATATGCCAAAGATCAGTACTGGGATCATCAGCGGCATTACAAGTACGGATAAAATCAATCCGCCGCGTCGCATGCCTGCCGTCAAAGCAGCGCCAATCGCACCGATAAAGGTCAGCGCGGGCGTACCGACAAGAAGCGTTACAGTGACAGCCAACAAAGCCTTGGGCTCTAGCGCGAGAAGAAGCCCAAGAAAGGGCGCGGCGAGCGCCAGCGGCAAGCCTGTTGAAATCCAATGCGCCAACCCTTTTGCCAAGACGATCAGCGGCAATGGCAAAGGCGACATTCGCAAGAGATCAAGCGAGCCGTCTTCATCATCGGCTTGAAAGAGACGATCAAGGCCGATGAGTGTAGCGAGCAAGGCGGCGACCCATAAAATTGCGGGGCCAATGCGGGCAAGCAAAGCCATGTCAGGCCCGACCGCAAAAGGCATAATTGTCACCAGCATCAAAAAGAATACGAGGCCTACACCGGCACCGCCACCGATGCGCGCGCCGAGCACCAGATCACGACGAAACAATGCAAGAAAGGCCGCCATTACGCACCCCCTTGCATCGCAAGCGTCTGGGCCGGAAAGCCCAAAGGCGTGTGTGTTGCAACAAGCACCATGCCGCCATTGTTCATATGCTCGGTAACGAGGCCATTGAACATGGTTTCAGACGCTGCATCGAGCGCAGAAGTTGGCTCATCGAGTAGCCAGATGGTTCGGCGCGAAACGATAAGGCGCGCAAGAGCGAGACGGCGGCGTTGACCGGCGGAGAGATAGCCCGATGGCAAATGGGCCGCGTGACCAAGACCCACTTGAATCAAGGCTTTGTCAGGATCAAGCAGAGTACGGCCCAACATAGACTGCCAGAAGGAAAGCGTTTCAAAGGCCGTGAGAGAGGGCTTTAGCGCATCCCGATGACCGAGATAATGCGCCTCTTCATTGAGCGGTGTTTCGGCGTCACCGCCTTCTAGCGTTAATTGGCCTTCAGAGGGCGGCAGAAGACCTGCAATGATTCGCAAAAGGCTTGATTTACCGACACCATTGGGACCCGTCACCGCCAATGCCTCACCCGACTTCAACACGAAATCGAGATCTGAAAAGACCGGTCGGCCTGAGCGAATGGAGGATAAGCCTTTAACAACAAGACGCATAAACCGGTTCCGACGATAAAGGCTGCAATTCGAAATAAAAATTTCACAAAAACCATCTTAAGTCGATGTAGCGATATTATCAGAAATTATCTATAATAGTTCTGCGCCGGTGCGTCGTCTATGAGCGATGCAGGGGGCCTGGGCACTCCCGGGGCGGCGTGATCGCAGAACGTCTAGGACGGATTTGCTTTAACCAGACCCCAATCGGAGACTTCCTATGTCATCGTTAGACAGCTTCAAATGCCGCAAGAAACTCAAAGTCGGCAGCAAGACCTATGTGTATTATTCGCTCAAAGCCGCCGAAAAGAACGGTCTGAAGGGCATTTCAAAACTTCCCTTTTCGCTGAAAGTATTGCTCGAAAACCTGTTGCGCTTTGAAGATGGCCGCACGGTTACGAAGGCCGATATCAAAGCGGCTGTTGGTTGGTTGAAAACGAAGGGCAAGACGGAAGTTGAAATCGCATTCCGTCCCGCACGCGTTTTGATGCAAGATTTCACCGGCGTTCCAGCGGTCGTTGATTTGGCGGCCATGCGTGACGCGATGAAAAATTTGGGTGGCGATCCAAAAAAGATCAATCCGCTTGTTCCGGTTGATCTCGTCATCGACCATTCGGTCATTGTTGATGAGTTTGGCTCGGCAAAGGCGTTTAAAAAGAATGTCGATCTCGAATATGAGCGCAATGGCGAACGGTATCGCTTTTTGAAATGGGGCCAGCAGGCCTTTGAAAACTTCTCGGTCGTGCCGCCTGATACCGGCATCTGCCATCAGGTGAATTTGGAATATCTCGCGCAGACCGTCTGGACGCGCAAAGAGAAGATCAAGAACGGCCGTGGCAAGGTTGAATCCGTAGAGATTGCCTATCCCGATACGCTTGTCGGTACCGACTCGCACACGACGATGGTCAATGGCTTAGCCGTTCTCGGCTGGGGCGTGGGTGGTATTGAGGCCGAAGCCGCCATGCTTGGCCAGCCGCAATCCATGTTGCTGCCGGAAGTGATCGGCTTCAAACTCACGGGCAAGCTCAAAGAAGGCATCACGGCGACCGATCTTGTGCTCACCGTCACGCAAATGCTGCGCAAGAAGGGTGTAGTCAATAAATTCGTCGAGTTCTACGGCCCGGGCCTTAACGCGATGACGCTGGCTGATCGCGCGACCATTGCCAATATGGCACCGGAATATGGCGCGACGTGTGGCTTCTTCCCCGTGGACACAGAGACGCTGTCTTATCTCACCATGACCAGCCGGAAAAAGGCGCGGGTCGATCTTGTCGAGAAATACGCCAAGGCGCAGGGCCTGATCCGCACCAAGACGACGCCTGATCCTGTCTTCACCGATACGCTCGAACTTGATCTCGGCTCGGTCATGCCATCGCTTGCCGGACCAAAGCGTCCGGAAGGCCGCGTGGCTTTAACCGATGCCAAGGCCGGTTTCATTTCGGCAATGGATACCGAATATAAAAAGGCTGCTGATCTCGCTTCGCGCTATAAGGTTGACGGCAAGAATTTCGACCTTGGTCATGGCGATGTCGTGATTGCTGCGATCACGTCCTGCACCAATACCTCAAACCCATCCGTTTTGATGGGTGCGGGCCTTTTGGCCCGCAATGCACTTGCTAAAGGCTTGACCGTTAAGCCATGGGTCAAGACATCCCTCGCCCCCGGCTCGCAAGTTGTGGCGGAATATCTTGCCAAGGCGGGTCTGCAAAAGGACCTTGATAGGCTTGGGTTTAATCTCGTTGGCTTTGGTTGCACGACCTGCATCGGCAATTCGGGCCCGCTGCCTGCCGAGATTTCAAAGACCATCAACGATAAGGGGCTTGTGGCTGCGGCTGTTATTTCCGGTAACCGTAACTTTGAGGGCCGCGTATCGCCCGACGTGCAAGCGAACTACCTCGCTTCGCCACCGCTTGTTGTGGCTTATGCGCTCGCAGGCTCGTTGCAGATTGATCTGACCAAGGATCCAATCGGCACCGACAAAAAAGGCAAGCCTGTTTATCTCAAGGACATTTGGCCTTCGAACAAAGAGATCGCCACTTTCATTGCAAAGAACGTGACGAAGGCGATCTTCAAATCGAAATATTCAGACGTCTTCAAGGGTGATAGCAATTGGCGCAAGGTGAAGACACCGGACAGCCAAACCTATGCGTGGGAAAATGCTTCGACCTATGTGCAAAACCCGCCTTACTTCGTGGGCATGAGTAAAACGCCAAAGCCCGTTACGGATATTAAGGGTGCAAAGATTTTGGGCCTGTTCGGCGACAAGATCACCACCGACCATATCTCGCCAGCAGGCTCGATTAAGGCTGCGTCACCTGCGGGCAAATACCTCTTAGCGAATAAGGTCGATCCGGCCGATTTCAACCAATACGGCACCCGCCGTGGTAACCACGAAGTGATGATGCGCGGCACCTTCGCCAATATCCGCATCAAGAACTTCATGGTGAAGGACGCCGACGGCTCAACGCCTGAAGGCGGTCTCACGATCCATCAGCCATCCGGCAAGCGTCTGTCGATCTATGACGCAGCGATGGAATATGCGAAGGCGGATGTTCCACTGGTCGTGTTCGCGGGCGTTGAATATGGCAACGGCTCCTCGCGCGACTGGGCGGCAAAGGGTACTAACCTGTTAGGCGTCCGCGCCGTCATCGCGCAAAGCTTTGAGCGTATCCACCGTTCGAACCTCGTCGGCATGGGCGTTGTGCCTTTTGTCTTTGAGGAAGGCACGAGCTGGAAGAATTTGGGCTTAACGGGTGACGAAACGGTCTCGATTCCCGGCCTCACCTCGGTCAAGCCGCGCCAGAAAATGCATCTTGAAATCACCGATTCCAAAGGCAAGGTGAAGCAAGTGCCCGTGATCTGCCGGATCGATACGCTTGATGAAATCGAGTATTTCAAGAATGGCGGTATTTTGCACTATGTGCTGCGGCAGTTAGCGGCTTAACACCCCGCTGAATTCGCTAAATAATGAAAGCCCCCATCTGAGCAATCCGGTGGGGGGTTTTTTACTGATCCTTTGAAAATCGCTAAGGCACGACCCGTGCCGTCACCTCAATCTCAACCTTCATCTCAGGCTTCAGCAATCCGGCAATAACATAAATACCCGCTGCTGGCCTTATATCTCGCAACACATCACCGCATACCGCCAGCACCGGCTCGCAATAGGCGCGGTCGGTCACAAAATATTGCGCGCGCACAATCTGCCCCATAGACGAACCCGCTTCTTTTAAAACGGATTCAACGGTGCGAAAAATATTGCGCGTCTGCTCCGCAGGGTCCTCAGGCATGACCATCGTTATATAATCATAACCCGTTGTGCCGGAGATGAAGATCAAATCGCCATCCACAACGGCGCGGGAATAACCAAACGCCTTTTCAAAAGGCGAGCCGGTCGAGATTAAACGGCGTGTCATCAGTTCAATCTCAATTTAAAATAGGCGACCAGGCAGGGTCAGAGCCAAAAGAGGGCGTTGGCACAGGCAGTTCAACACGGCCTGTCACATCCACCATGAAAATGCGCGCACCGGTGCCGCCGCCTTGGTCGCGGAAAAACATGAGATAGCGGCCATTCGGGGCCCATGTGGGCCCTTCATTGTGAAAGCCTTCCGTCAGAATACGCTCGCCCGAGCCATCAGGCTTCATGATGCCAATGGCAAATTGGCCGCCTTTTTGGCGCGTAAACGCGATATAATCACCCTTAGGCGACCACACAGGCGTCGAATAGCGCGCGCCATCGCTGAAGGAAATGCGCTTGGCGCCGCCGCCCGATGCCGACATCACATAGATTTGCTGCGTACCACCGCGATCCGATTCAAACACAATTTGCGAACCGTCGGGCGAGTAAGAGGGCGAGGTATCAATGGCTGGCGTATCGGTGAGACGCGTCGTTGTCCGTGTCCGCAAATCCATTGTGTAGATATTACTCGCAGCACCCTGAGCGAGGCTCATAATCACCTTCTGGCCATCGGGGGAAAAGCGCGGTGAAAAGGTCATGCCGGGGAAATTGCCGACGACTTCACGCTGTCCGGTATCAATATTGAGCAAATAGACCTTTGGGTCGCCCTCACCAAACGCCATATAGGCAACTTCTTGCTGCGTTGGTGAAAAGCGAGGCGTAACGGCTAATTCATCGCCTTTGGTCAGATAACGGGCATTCGCACCGTCTTGATCCATAATCGCCAACCGCTTGACGCGCTTATCCTTCGGGCCCGTTTCATCGACGAAAACAACATGCGTATCGAAGAAGCCTTTTTCGCCCGTCAGCCGCGAATAAACACCGTCCGAAATAATATGCGATACACGGCGCCACAGCGTTGGATCGGTCAGATATTGTTGGCCTGCCAATTGCTGACCGGAAAGAACATCCCATAGACGATATTCGGTTTTCATTTTACCAGACGCATCTTTGGTAACGCGTCCTGTCACCAGCGCTTGTGCGTTAATCGCCTTCCATGATGCAAAATTTGGAACGGCGTCGAAATTCGGCGTCTTATCGATGAAGGCCGCTTTATCGATCGGTTGAAACACGCCGGAGCGCTTTAGATTATTAATAATCACCGCGCTAATTTGCGCATTCATGGCCGCATCCGCACCGACAAAATCGGTAATCGCAATCGGCATCGGCTGGAAATTACCTTTGTCGATGGTAATCGCCAATTCGGCTCGCGCGGCTGTAACAGTCAAACCGATGAGGAGCGCTGCGATCAAGCGAACCGGGGCAGAGAAAAGATGAGCCATCGTCATTAGCCTCAACGAACAAAGGGGAAAAACGAGTAAAGGAACCGCATCATCACGCATCCTTCAAGGTGAAGCTTAAAATCACGCTGCGCCATTCGCCGTAAAACGTTTTGAAATTTTTCGGCAGCATGTCAAAGGGCGCGGCGCAACCGCTAATCGAGCGAATAGCACTTTCCTCAATCGCGCGCGCTGTTGCGTCCGATGAGGGATTTTCAACGGTTGGTTGACCATCCAACGAACCATCCTCGCGCAGCCTGATGCGGATTTGCGGCGCCGGGCGATTAGGATCAGGAAATAGATTGGCCAGCTTCCAGCAATCGGTAACTTTTTTGTAAATATAGCCATTGATCTGATCAATCTGGCTAAGGCTTAATTTTGCAGCGGCCCCGGTTGCCGTACCGGCTGCGGAATTCTTTGACGTTTCAGAAGCGGTAGACGCCATTTTTTGCGGCGCTTCCTTCGATATCAAAAGCTTTTGAAGCGCTGCCGGATCAAACGCCGTCGTAGGCGTCTTCGGCGCTTCCACGGGCTTTGGTGGTTGCGCCTTTTTGTCCTGCTCGATGAGCTTGGCCAATGGATCCACCTCAGCCTTAGGAGGCTGTGGTTTAGGTTCTGGTTTTGGTGGCGGCGCTTGCTTCAAGCCTTCGGGCTTAGGCTCAGGCGGAGCCGGATCGGGCTTGGGTTCTGGTGCCACGGGGGTTGGCGCGGGAGGCGGCGTCGGTGCGGGCTTTGGATCGGGCGCTGGTTGCGGCTCGGGCGCTTTTGCGGGTGGGGTTGGGATGTCCTTTTTCGCGTCTGCCGTTTCTTGCTTGATCAGCTCTTCTTCAGCCACTTTATCGGCTTTGATCTTGGCGTCCGGCTTGATCTCTTTGACCGTCTTATCACCCTTGGTCATTTTGGTGAGCTCATCGGCGGTCACCATTTCAACGGCGATGGATTCGGGCTGATCTTCAAATTTTGGCGTGTTTGAAAACGCGATCAAGGTTGCAAGCAAAAGCCCTGCGTGAATCGCAGCGGAGAGTGGAACACCAGGTTCGGACCAATTGATCTTCACCGCCTAAAATCCATTCCGTCTTGCCATTATTTGGTCGGTTGCGGTTCGTTGACGAGCGCAACTTTTTTGTAACCGGCGGAGGTGAGAACGGCCATCAAATCGGCAACCTTGCCATAGGCGACCGTCTTATCACCGCGCACAAAAATACGTTCTTCCGGGCCTGTTTTTGCAATGGCTTGTAATTTCGGAAGCAAATCCGTTTGCGTCACTTCTGTATCCATCAAAAACAATTTGCCATCTGCTTTGATCGAAACAATCAAAGGCTGCTTATCGACATTCAGAGCCGCCGCAGCGGTCTGCGGAAGATCGAGCGGAACGCCTGTTGTGAGCAAAGGGGCTGCGACCATGAAGATGATCAACAGCACCAACATCACATCGATGAACGGCGTCATATTAATATCCGACATCGGGCGGTGCTTGCGCCCGCCCCGTCTGCCACGTCTACCGCCACCGCCGCCTGGAGCGGCTGCTGCCATTGCCATCGCGTGCTGCTCCCTTAGTTCGGAATTCGTTCGTCGATGTGACGCGAAAGAATGGCGGAAAACTCATCGGCAAAGCCTTCAAGCCGGGCCTGTTGCTTGGCCGCGCGGGCTTGCAACCAATTATAGGCGATAACCGCCGGGATCGCCGCGAAAAGGCCAATGGCGGTTGCAAACAAAGCCTCGGCGATACCGGGTGCCACGACGGCAAGCGATGTGTTTTTCGATGCGGCAATCGAGCGAAACGCAGTCATAATGCCCCATACCGTGCCAAACAGTCCAATAAACGGAGCGGATGCGCCAATGGTTGCCAGCACCAATAATTTTGATTCAAGCCGGCCGACTTCACGCTGGATAGTAACGTCCAACACCTTGTCGATGCGCTGGGCGAGATTGACGAAGGAACTGCCCGTGGCCTGCAGCGAGCGCTTCCATTCGCCCATCGCTGCCATAAAGACGGACGCCATATCATGCGTCTCGCGGTCTTTCAGCGTCGCATAAAGATCATCAAGCGATTCACCCGACCAGAAGACATCCTCGAACCGATCCATTGCATTTTGGGTACGGGCATAGAGGAAGGATTTGTCGATGATGATACCCCAGCACCAAATGGACGCACCGAGAAGACCCAGCATCACAAGCTTAACCACAAAGGCTGCTTGATAAAACATCGTCCAGAGCGTGATGTCGCTAGAGGCGGCGGCAACGATATCAGTAGCGTCCATGATGGTGCAGATCCTTGAAGTCGACAAAACAGATGAGGCTCTATCGAGTGGGCCGCGACATCGGCCAGCCCCTCCTTCACGCAACATTTGGGCGAAACAAGGGCCAAACCGAATCGGACCTATCAGAGCCAGGCCGAGATACCCTCTGTTAAGACATCATCAAGGTTAATAAGCGGTTACGAAACGCTGTTTTTGGTCCCTAGCGGCTTAGTTTGAGCCGAGCTTTTCGCGTAATGCGGGTGTAAGGCGCGCAGCCTTTCCGTTCTGAACCAAGGCCACCAATACTTCCGCCGTGAGCAGCACGGTATCGCCTAAGGTGATACGCTGACCGAGCAGCAGTGAGGCACCACGCAGCGTATCAACCCACGTCTCAACATTTACCAGATCATCCATACGGGCGGGCTTAAGCCAATCAATCGTCATCCGCCGGACGGCGAAGGCCAGAGCGCCTTCATCCCCATGTAAAGCGGCCTGATGCACGCCAAGATCACGCAGCATTTCGGTGCGGCCACGCTCGAGAAACCGTAAATAAGATGCGTGATAAACGACGCCGGAAAAATCCGTGTCTTCGTAATAGATCCGGATGGGGAGGATGTGGGGCACGTTTAATGTCATACGTTGCGTATCGGCAGCAATTGAATATTTTATCCGGCGTTCAAAAGAGCACGCGTCGGTTCGGGGACGGTTTGTCCCCACGCTTTAGCGGCTTCAATCCATGCATTGATAGCATCTTGAACATTGTGTAACGCCTCTTCCGGCGTCTCACCGTCTGAGATACAGCCCGGAAGATCGGGCACGGTCGCAAGGTAACCTCCGCCATCGTCAGCGGATAGTTTTTCAATTCGAACAGTATAATCAAGGCTCATATTTTGCCTCCATATTCGTCAATATAGCGCACAAATTTACGAATGTAGACCGTTTTGATTGGTCGACGCGCTGGTATCGTCAGAATCAGCCTTGCCGATGGATGTTTTATCTGGACGTGTGACGTTCCGGAGCCGGGACGAAACAAAAAGCCATAACGCTTACAGAGCGTCTGAACGTCGCTGATGGTCCAATCCCCCATCGGGCTTCGACGCATCCTTTCTAAAAGATCATTATCCTTTGTCATCCAATACTGCCCAATTCAAAATGAGAACGCAGCACAGAACAACAAAGCGAGTTTATTCCAGACCTTACGGCTTATTCCCCATCATCCGCAAACAAGCCAAATTGCGGCGTCTCGCGCTTTGGTTCCACAAGACCCAGATGTCTGAAGGCTGCGGCTGTCAGCACGCGCCCGCGTGGGGTGCGTTGCAAGAAGCCCTGCTGGATGAGGTAAGGCTCGATAATATCTTCAATTGCGTCGCGCGGTTCGGAGAGAGCGGCTGCAATGGTCTCAATACCAACGGGGCCGCCGCCAAAACTGACAGCGACTTGGTTGAGGTAGCGCTGGTCCATAACATCGAGCCCAATCGCGTCAACATCGAGCATACCGAGTGCTTTATCGGCCACCGCGCGGGTAACGGCTTCCACACCATCGACAATCGCAAAATCGCGCACACGGCGCAGCAATCGGCCTGCAATACGCGGCGTGCCGCGCGCGCGTTTGGCGATTTCGTTGGCACCATCATCGGTCATGGGTACGCCCAACACGCGCGCACCGCGCCGCACGATCAAATCGAGTTCTTCGACGGTATAAAAATTCAAGCGAATAGGAATGCCAAAGCGATCCCTAAGCGGCGTGGTCAAAAGCCCTGCGCGTGTCGTGGCCCCGACAAGCGTAAATTTTGCAAGATCGATTTTAACCGAACGCGCCGCCGGACCCTCACCGATAATCAGATCGAGCTGGAAATCTTCCATTGCCGGATAGAGAATTTCTTCGACCGCAGAGTTTAAACGATGAATTTCATCGATAAACAAAACATCACGCTCTTCGAGATTGGTAAGTTGCGCGGCCAGATCACCCGCTTTCGCAATCACAGGACCTGAGGTTGAACGAAAATTCACACCCAATTCGCGGGCGACAATCTGCGCCAAAGTTGTTTTGCCTAAGCCCGGAGGACCCACAAACAACACATGATCCAAAGCATCTTTGCGGGCTTTTGCAGCCTCGATAAAGACTTTTAAATTCGCGCGCGCCGCCGCTTGGCCGGTAAAATCATCCAAAACCAAAGGGCGCAAGGACCTATCGAGATCGTCCTCGCGCTTTTCCGCACTCATCAGGCCTGGACGCGTCACTTAGCCAACTCCTTCAAGCCTTGCCGAATTAGCGCGGAGGTTTCTGCGCCATCGCCTAAGGTTTTCACCGCTGCCGCAATTGCTGTCATCGCATGGGCCTGCGGATAGCCGAGATTGGCGAGTGCCGAAACAGCATCGGCGACAGGCTTTGGCGCCGCGCGCTCGGATAGCGATGTCGCGAGCGTTGAAAGGCCTAAATCAATACCGGTTAGCGCGGGCGATTTATCCTTTAATTCCGAAACAATGCGTTGCGCGAGCTTTGGCCCAACACCCGGTGCGCGCGCGACCATCGCTTTATCGCCTGTACCAATAGCGGTTGCAATTTCACCGCCGGTCATGATCGACAAGATGGCCAACGCGACTTTGGCGCCGACGCCCTGCACGCTCTGCAGCAAACGGAACCATTCGCGCTCTTGTTCCGTCGCGAAACCAAACAAACGAATGGCATCTTCGCGTACTTGCGTTTCGATGAATAAAACAGCGGCCTCGCCATTCACGAGCGATTGGAGCGTGCGCGAAGAGCCCTGCACGACATAGCCAACGCCATGCACATCAATGATCGCATGGTCCTCACCAATGCCATCAACGGTGCCTTTGAGTTTGCCGATCATCGCACATCGCCTTTCGCCGCATGAAGCTTTTCGCCAACGAGGCTTGCCATGGCTTGCGCTTCACCATCCTGTATGGCTTGCAAGCCGGCAAAGACACCCCCGCGGTCTGCTTCCGAGCGGTTTTGGCTTACTTTCCATTTGCCCGCAATCGACACAATATCGATTTCAATGCCGACAATGCCGCGGACTTGCCCGTCAATATAGGGCGCGGGCGCATCATCGACGGCCCAAGGCTTCGGATAGCCGCCTTCCATCATATCGGTCAGATCGCGGATTTGGCGGCCGAGCCATTGCGGGTCATCCATGACCCGCGCAATGCCACGAACCTGCACCGTGGCGTAGTTCCAAGTGGGCACAACCTTGCCCGTCTCGCGCTTGGTCTCGTACCAGCCGGGGTGCACATAATGCTGCGCCCCTTGAAATACGATCAAAGCCTCGGAGGTGCCGTCGATGTCTTTCCATTGCGGATTGGCGCGCGCCACATGGCACCGCAGCCTGCCCTGCTCCCCCGCCTCGGGGTCAATCATAAACGGGATCGGATTGGCGATGATTCCGGAGGGACCATGAGTGATCAACAAGCCAAGCGGAAACGCGCGGATCAGCGCATGCTGATTGGCAGGTGAATCTTCGTGAAAATGGGGCGGCTGGTACATGAGAAAGCCTTGGGGCACGAGAACGAAACCAGAATAGAGGAGGATTCGGCGTTAGTAAAACGCTTAAAGTAAGGCCATTCGTGCTTTTAAGCCGCGATGCTGCGCGTGCGTCAGCGCAATCGCCAACGCATCCGCCGCATCAGGTGTTTTGGCATCCGATTTTGGCAAAAGCACCTTCACCATCATGTGGATCTGATCCTTATCGGCATGGCCTGAGCCAACCACCGTTTTTTTGATCAGATTGGGTGCGTATTCCCCGACCGATAAGCCATTCAATGCCGGGACCAGTAATGCGATGCCGCGTGCTTGGCCGAGCTTAAGCGTCGCGCGGGCGTCTTTATTGACAAAGGTTTCTTCAACCGCAGCCTCATCCGGCGAAAACGAGGCAATCACGCCCTGTAGTCCGTCGTGAAGCTCACGCAGACGATCCGCGAGTTCGCGCTTTTCGTTGGATTTAACGGTACCGCACGCAATAAAATGCAGCTTCGACCCATCCTGCTCGATCACGCCCCAGCCCGTGTTACGAAGACCGGGATCAATGCCAAGAATGCGGATGGGGGACATGATTACCTTTCGGACCGCGCGCCTCCCGGCGCGCTCTAAACATGCGAGGCAGGAGCCTCGCGGTCCATTTATGAAGCTTACTTATTGTCATTGAGCCATAAATGCGGATGACCATGGCCATAATTCCGGCTTCAAAACAAGCTTTGCCTTGACAGGATTTTGTTCGATATAAAATAGAACCTCGTAATATTGATCCTCATTTCTAATCATCCGATCAAAATAGTCGTCGGCCCACAATGGACCCTTGCGCTCCAAGCTCAAATTGATCTGTCGCGCGCTGAATGTTTTCCATTCTCGAACAATATCCCCTAACCGAAAGCCCAATTGCGTCTCGATTAAGACATGAACGTGGTTTGGCATGACACACCAAGCGATGAGGCGATATTTCGTTTCATGGTGATAAAGCAGCGTTTGGACTACGATGTCAGCTGCATTTTTAAATGTTAAAACGTGACCTGAAGGGGATAGATCCAACAATTCATCATAAATTTTCCGACGTTGCTCGGCCGTACCGGAAATTTCATTGGCAATATGACGAGGTAAACTACCTACTGTGCGAAACACGATATGTTGGATACATTCAGGTGAATCAAAATGGGGCAGATACCCTCGTGAATGCCAGCCTTTGTGATCCTTAGTAGGTGACAAAGATACCTCTCACACTTCGGACCGCGCGCCTCCCGGCGCGCTCTAAACATGCGAGGCAGGAGCCTCGCGGTCCATTATTCTTCACCCCAGTTTCGCCATCAACGCATCCGAAAACTCGACATTCGAATAGACGTTCTGCACATCGTCGCTGTCATTGAGGTTGTCGAGAAGCTTCATGATTTTCTCGCCCGCCTCATCGTCCACCATGATGGTGTTTTGTGGACGCCAGATCATGCCGGTCTTGCGTGGCTCGCCGAATTTTTCTTCCAAAGCCTTTGCAACATCACGCAGGTTTTCGAGCGTGGTGACGATTTCGTGACCATCTTCTGAAAATGTCGCGTCATCGGCACCAGCTTCGATGGCAGCTTCCATCATCTGATCTTCGGTTGCGACCTTGGCGTCAAACTCAACAACGCCAATCCGGTCGAACATGAAGGAGACAGCGCCCGTTTCAGCCAAAGCACCGCCTGATTTTGAGAAATAGGACCGTACTTCAGGCGCTGTACGATTACGATTATCGGTAAGCGCTTCGACGATTACCGCGACACCGCCCGGTGCATACCCTTCATAGCGGATTTCTTCGTAATTCTCGGCGTCGCCACCCATCGCCTTTTTAATCGCACGTTCGATATTGTCTTTCGGCATATTTTCGGCACGCGCCGCTTGGATAGCGGCACGCAAGCGCGGGTTCATATTCGGATCAGGCAGGCCAAGCTTGGCGGAGACGGTAATTTCGCGGGCGAATTTCGCGAACATCTTGGAACGCACGGCGTCCTGCTTGCCTTTGCGGTGCATGATGTTTTTGAACTGTGAATGGCCGGCCATTTTTATCCCTACCCGTTAAAATCAAAGTGCCGCGCTTATAATGCGCAAAAGCTTGAAAATAAAGTCGCTATGGATGCTTTTAGGCATCCCAAAAAGCGGGCGACGAAGGTGAAAGACGAGGGCCAATCCGAACGGCTTCGACCTTAATCGCCAAACCCGTGCGATCATCGGTTTCGACCGCAATGCCGGATAGAGAGCCTTGACCACTTGCAGCTTCAAGCCGTGAACCGGGCGTTTTTTCGACAAAGCGGCGCACGGGTTCATCCTTCGTCATACCAAGAATGGAATCATAATCGCCGCACATGCCAGCATCCGTCATATAGGCGGTGCCACCGTCAAAGATCTGGTGATCAGCGGTTGGCACATGGGTGTGGGTGCCGACAACGAGGCTCGCGCGGCCATCCAAAAAATGCCCCATCGCTTGTTTTTCGCTTGAGGCTTCGCCGTGAAAATCAACCACAACCGCATCGGCCACGCGTCCAAGGGGGGCCTCTTGCAACGCGCGGTCAACCGCCGAGAACGGATCGTCTAACGGGTCCATATAAAGCCGCGCCATGGCGTTAACGACAAAAACACGCGCGCCAGAAGCGGTTTCAACCAAGGTTGCGCCGCGACCCGGCGTTGTTGCCGGATAATTAATCGGCCGCAAAAGACGCGGTTGGCGCTCGATAAACACCAAAGCCTCGCGCTGATCAAAAGAATGATTACCAAGCGTGATAGCGTCGGCACCCGCCGCCAATAATTCATCACAAATCGCTTCCGTGATGCCAAAGCCCCCGGCAGCATTTTCGCCATTAATGACAACACAATCTAGCGACCAGCGTTTCCGCAGCGTCGGCAAATGCTCCATAACGGCTACCCGGCCGGGCCTGCCGACGACATCGCCTAAAAAAAGTAACCGCATTAGCACATGATCCTGACGCTCTTTGATCATTTTTACTGACACGAACAGGGTGCAAAGTCATGTGAAAAGCCAAATTCTCGAACAAAGATGTGGCTTTGCATTGATCGAACGCGAAGCTTGCGCTACAGCATTTTTATATCCTGATTTTGTAACAATAGAGGTTCTCTCAATGGCCAATCATGATCACGCCGCCGGTTCTGCCATGGATTATGCCGAGCACGAGCGCACTTATTCGATGTTTCTCGGCTTGGTAAAATGGGGCAGTATTTTTGTTGTCGCCCTCTTGGTCGGAATGGCAATTTTCCTGATCTGATCGAACATACATCCGGTTTTAAATCGGGTGCGTATCTTCGTTAAATAGTCGAATGCCGGGGGGACGAATGCATATTGCGGTTATTACTGAGACCGGCGCGCTTGAGACCCGGGTGGCTGCTACACCGGAGACGGTGAAAAAGCTCATCGCCCTTGGTGGTTCGATCACGATTGAAGCCGGCGCCGGATTAGCTTCGGGCATTCCGGATAGCGACTATGAAGCAGCCGGTGCGACGATCGCAAAAAGCGCGAAAGAGGCGCTCAAGGGGGCGGAAGTCGTTCTAAAGGTACGCCGTCCATCCTCTGCCGAGATCAAGCTGATGCCAAAAGGCGCGCTGGTTCTGGCGATTATGGATCCCTATGACAATACGGAAGCCTTGTCCGCCATGGCGGAAGCGGGACTTGTAAGTTTTGCCATGGAATTAATGCCGCGCATCACGCGTGCTCAAGTCATGGATGTGCTCTCAAGCCAGGCCAATTTGGCGGGTTATCGCGCTGTTATTGACGCATCCGGCGAATATGGTCGGGGTATGCCGATGATGATGACGGCAGCCGGTACTGTTCCAGCCGCAAAGGTCTTTATTATGGGGGCCGGTGTTGCGGGCCTGCAGGCCATTGCTACCGCACGTCGTCTCGGAGCGGTTGTCACCGCAACCGATGTTCGCCCGGCGGCTAAAGAACAAGTGGCCTCGTTAGGTGCCAAATTCGTGGCCGTTGAGGACGAGGAATTCAAACAGGCTGAAACGGCAGCGGGCTATGCCAAGCCGATGTCGGCGGAATATCAAGCCAAGCAGGCGGCTTTGGTTGCCTCCCATATTGCCAAGCAAGATATCGTCATCACAACGGCCTTGATCCCGGGTCGCCCGGCTCCGAAGCTTGTTTCGGAAGACATGGTCAAATCGATGCGTCCGGGCTCGGTGATCGTGGATCTTGCGGTCGAGCGTGGCGGTAACGTTGCGCTTTCGAAGGCTGGTGAGACGGTTTTGACCGAAAATGGCGTCAAAATTCTGGGGCCGCTTAATCTTCCGGGCCGGATTGCTGCAAGTGCATCCGCGCTTTACGCCAAAAATCTTTTCTCGTTCCTTGAAACCATGATCGACAAGAGCACCAAGGCGCTCAACCTGAATTGGGACGATGAACTTGTAAAAGCGACCAATCTGACGCGCGACGGCGCAATCACCCATCCGGGCTTTCAGCCCAAGGCTTAACCGATAAGGGACGCTTTCTATGGCAAGCGATACCGCCCAAATGTTTTATGAAAAAGCCGTCGCCGCCGCCAAAGCTGCGCGCGAAATGGCCGATGCCGCCCAAGCCTTCGCCGAACAGGCAGGTTCTCTCGCCGGTGCTGCCGCCCATGGTGCATCGGGCGGGGCGATTGATCCTTTCGTCTTTGAATTCGCCCTCTTTGTGATGGCGGTTTTCGTGGGCTATTTCGTGGTGTGGTCGGTAACACCGGCGCTGCATACGCCCCTGATGTCCGTGACCAACGCGATCTCGTCCGTGATTGTGGTTGGTGCACTTTTGGCCGTTGGCGTTGATAGCTCAATGGCTGGCGATGAAGGCTCCATCTTGGCGCGGCTTTTTGGGCTTGGCGCTTTGATCCTAGCCAGCGTGAATATTTTCGGCGGATTCCTCGTCACCCAGCGGATGCTGGCCATGTATAAGAAGAAGGGCTGAACCGATGTCCGGCAATCTCGCGGCTCTGCTCTATCTCGCCTCAGGCGTCCTCTTCATCCTCGCGCTACGCGGCCTTTCATCTCCCGCGACGTCCCGTCAGGGTAATCTCTTCGGCATGATCGGTATGGGAATTGCCATGCTGACGACCTTGGCCGTCGCACCGCCCGCAGGATTTTCCGGCTGGGTGCTACTCGCGCTCGGCCTTGCCATTGGCGGCGGCTTTGGTGCCGTGCTCGCCCGCCGCATCGCCATGACGGCGATGCCGCAACTTGTCGCTTTCTTCCACTCGCTCGTCGGTCTTGCCGCGGTGTTTGTGGCTGCTGGCGCACTTTATGCGCCTGAAGCGTTCCATATCTTAGCCAACGGCGCCATTAAATCGGCAAGCATCGTTGAAATGTCGCTTGGCGTGGCGATTGGCGCGATCACCTTCACCGGTTCGATCATCGCGTTTTTGAAGCTTAACGGCAATATGAGCGGCAAGCCGATCATGCTGCCAAGCCGCCATCTCATCAATATTGCGCTGGCCGCCACCCTTGTGGTGCTGCTCGTGCTCTTTGTCGCAACCCAAAGCGCGCTGTTCTTCTGGCTCATCACGCTGACGGCCTTGGTGCTTGGTGTCTTGATCATCGTTCCCATCGGCGGCGCGGATATGCCGGTCGTCGTTTCGATGCTCAATTCCTATTCCGGTTGGGCTGCGGCCGGTATCGGCTTTACGCTCTCGAATATGGCGCTGATCATCACCGGCGCGCTGGTTGGCTCCTCGGGAGCGATCCTGTCCTACATCATGTGTAAGGGCATGAACCGCTCCTTCTTCTCGGTTATTCTCGGTGGCTTTGGCGGTGAAACCTCATCCGCTGCCGGTGGTGCCGTTGAAACCCGTCCCGTCAAGCAAGGCTCGGCGGAAGATGCGGCCTTCATGATGAAAAACGCCTCAAGCGTGATCATCGTCCCGGGCTACGGTATGGCGGTGGCGCAAGCCCAGCATGCGTTACGCGAAATGGCCGACTTACTCAAAAAGGAAGGCGTCGAAGTCAAATACGCCATTCACCCTGTGGCAGGTCGTATGCCCGGCCATATGAACGTTCTGCTCGCTGAAGCGAACGTGCCTTATGACGAAGTATTTGAGCTTGAAGACATCAATTCGGAATTTGCCCAAGCCGACGTCGCTTTCGTCATTGGTGCCAATGACGTGACCAATCCGGCGGCTAAAACGGATCCGCAATCACCGATCTTCGGCATGCCTATTCTGGACGTTGAAAAGGCCAAGACCGTGCTCTTCATCAAACGCGGCATGGGCTCCGGCTATGCGGGCGTTGAGAACGAGCTCTTCTTCAAGGACAACACGCTGATGTTGTTTGCCGATGCGAAGAAGATGGTTGAAGAAATCAACAAGTCGCTTGGACATTGAGAATAAAGAAGCGTTTTAAAAACGCTTCTCTAAAACCACTTCTTGTTCAAGAAATCGCCAAGTCCACCGCCATTAGCGGCCGGAATGGCGGAGCCTGAAAGACGCGCCAAGCCTTCTTTGGCGCCCACGCTGTTAAAATCAACGCTCAGTGCGCGCTTATAATTTTCTTCAGCGGCCTTAGCATCGCCCTTCTTCTCATTGGCCTGGCCTAAACCAACCCAGCCTTCAACGAGATTGGCATCAACATTGAGACACGAATTGAAATCCTCGATCGCTGAGTCAATTTTACCCAGCACCAACAGGCTTTGACCACGCGCGAGATAAGGCGCTGCGACAAACGGATCGCGGTCAATCGCCGCGTCGAAATCATTGGTCGCCTTTTTATGAAGACCCTGTTTTTGGAAAATTAATCCGCGCGAATGATAGGCTTGTGCCGATTCAGGATTGAGTTTGATAGCACTCGTCAAATCGGCAATGGCTTCCGGATAGCGCGCCATAGAACGGTATAGATTGCCGCGACCAAGATAGGCGCCACCATAGGAAACATTAGACGCAATCGCGTGGTTGAAATCATTCAGCGCCAAATCATCTTCACCCGTCTGGCGATAGGCAAGCGCGCGATTGGTATAGGCTGCGGCATAGCCGGGCTTTAACTCAATGGCTTTTGTAAAATCGGCTTCCGCCTCGACGAATTTGCCAATGCGGGCAAGCGCTGCCCCGCGCGTGTTGTAGGCCGTCGCATCGCTCGGATTTTTAGCGATAACAGCCGAGAGGGATTCAATATTGATCGCTGCCGTGGCCTTGTCGGTATCCATCTCGGCCACTGAAGCGATTGGAGCGGGGGTATTGCCGCCGCCGCTAACGCAACCGGACAGGAGGATAGCGAGAACGCTAACGCCCAGCGCATGGGACAAAGCCTTGCTGCGAATTGTTCCACTCGTACCGAATGCCATGCCTGTCTCTCCTCGCGCTTTCGAGGACTATGTAGGGATTCGCAGAGATTCGGGCAACAAAAAGGGCGCCTCGGAGATGAATTCGAAGCACCCGTTTAAACGTAATCTATCCCGAAGGATCGCGGCGTGATTAGCGCGCGAAGACCTTTGGCTTTGGCGCTGGCAACAAGCCTTCGCGCTGCAACTTCTTGCGGGTGAGCTTGCGAGCCCGGCGGACCGCTTCTGCTTCTTCGCGAACGCGCTTTTCCGATGGCTTTTCGTAATGGCCACGGAGCTTCATTTCGCGGAAGATGCCTTCACGTTGCATCTTCTTCTTAAGCGCCTTGAGCGCTTGGTCTACATTGTTGTCACGGACGAG
>CANGPL010000008.1 GCA_947455725.1 Hyphomicrobiales bacterium
CGATAACGCCGCGTTTGCCGCATGATGGAGAGCGCATGCAGCACCACATATTCACTCATGCGATTGGTAAGATCCGGATCAACAACGCGAGCGATTGCAACATCGGGTAATTGCGCGTCGCGGAAAAGATGATCAACCCCCGCACCCATCGAGAAGACCGCTTTGAGGTTCGCATACTGAGCAAGCGATCCGGGCGGATGATACCATGTCATCGCAAATTCAACCGATGTCACATCATAGCTCTCGCCAAGTTTCACGATCGCGCGGTCCGGCAAAAGGGCCCGAAATTCTTTAACCCACGGATCAGGATCACCCGAGCCTAGCACAATGAGAAGGGTCATTTCTTATAATCCCTTGCCTTGAAAGCGGTCGTGAATAAGCGGGCGAATGACAGCGGCACCCTCACCAAGCGTATAGGCTTGGCGGATACGGATAGCTGCCGCTTCTGCATCTGATGCGTTGCGTGCATGCACAAAGCCCAACGGCGTATCGTTTGAAACCGCCGTGCCAACGGAAAGCAGTTTCGTAAATCCAACGCTGTGATCAATACCGTCTTCAGCACGTGTGCGACCGCCGCCAAGGGCAACAACCGCAAGTCCGATCTCGCGTGTTGCGATGGCATGAACCACGCCTTCGCGTTTGGCTAAAATGGGCAGGATCACATCGGCTTTTGGCAGATGTTTTTCAGGCTTCTCCATCACATCCGATGGACCGCCCAAAGCCGTTACCATGCGTTGGAAATGATCCGCCGCAGCACCACTCGCAATCGCCTGTTCAAGCTTGGCGAAACCTTCGTCAAGCGTTGCGACAAGGCCGCCGATCAAAAGCATATCAGCACCCAGCGTCAAGACGACCTGATGCAATCGCGCGTCGCGATGCGCACCTGTGAGATACTCAATCGTATTCATCACCTCGACGGCATTGCCCGCGGCCGACGCCAAAGGCTCGTCCATATCGGTGATCAGGGCCGTCGTCGGCAGACCTGCGCCGGCTGCGACATCCGCCAAACTTTTTGCCAGTTCCCGCGAGCCTTCGAGCGTCGGCATAAAAGCGCCGCTCCCGGTCTTCACATCCATCACCAGCCCTTGCAGCCCCGCCGCCAGCTTCTTTGACAGGATCGAGGCGGTGATGAGCGGGATCGACTCGACGGTGGCCGTTACATCACGGATCGAATAGAGCTTCTTGTCGGCAGGTGCGAGGTCCGATGTCTGGCCTATAATGGCCGCACCTGTCTCCCTTACAACCTTGCGGAAGAGCGCAATGTCCGGTTGCGAGATGTAGCCCGGAATGGAGTCGAGCTTGTCGAGCGTGCCGCCGGTATGGCCTAACCCGCGACCTGAGATCATCGGCACGTAACCGCCGCAAGCCGCCACCGCAGGTGCCAGCATCAGGCTCACATTATCGCCGATGCCACCGGTTGAATGCTTATCTAAAACGGGCCCGGGACTATCTGACCAATCGATTCTTGTACCTGAACGCATCATACATGTCGTTAAAGCTACACGTTCCGGCATGGTCATGCCGCGAAAAAACACCGCCATCGCGAAGGCGGCCGCCTGCGCATCCGTCACCCGCCCATTTGTTAATCCGGCGATAAAATCGCTGATTTCCCGTTCGCTAAGCTCGGTTCCATCCCGCTTTTTGCGGATAATTTCTTGCGGAAGCATCTTTAATCTCCGAAACCATCGTCAATTCCGGTGATACAGTGCTTTGCCAAGAAAATCAGGTCTAAAAATCAGGCGGCGTAACGCGTCGCGTCCTCGCCATAATGGTCAATATAGCGCGGATGAATAGCGCTGACCGGCAAGATGACAAGCACATCCGTTGTCCCAAACTGATAGTCTATCACCGCCCCATCGCCGATCTTGGCACCAACGCGCAAGTAACCCTTGATCAAAGGCGGCAAGGATTGCAGCGCTAATTTTGAATTGATCGTCTCAGGCCGGATCAAATCCATCGCAATACTACGCTCCGGCAATGCAGACGCCTGCCAATGACCTTCCGCCCGTGCGTTATAGTGTAGAAAACTTAAAGGCAGCGCCAAGGCTTGAGGATCCGTCCCCTCAAAGCTCGCGCAGCCAAACATGACATCAATATGATACCGCTTCACATAAGCCCAAATGCCATGCCAGAGCAGCTCAACTGTCCTTTTATCCCGATAATCCCGCGCCACACAGGAGCGCCCAAGCTCTAAAAACCGCTTGCCCGGATGCGCCGCCAGTAAAGGTCCGATGTCGAATTCGGACGCTGTATAAAAGCCGCCATAACGATCGGCGACGTCTTGGCGAAGTAATCGATAAGTACCGACAATTTTGGGTTTGGTCTCGGCATGATCAATCACAAGAAGATGGTCGCAAATGGCGTCAAACGCATCAATATCCCGCCGCTTCATGCGGGAAAGAAGGTCGGGAATAGCTGACATTTCTTCGCAAAATACCGTGTAACGAAGACGCTGCGCCTTTTTGATCTCTTTTTTTGTTGCTGCCAGACGCACTTCAAGCGAGCCAATCCGCCCAAGCGTCAAGGGGTCCAACGCCGGACGATGGAGAAGCGAGTGCATAAAACCCGTGCCCGCCCGCGCCATAGAGGCTACTTGGCCCGTAAAGGTCTTATGATCATACATCTTGTTTTCTCCCGTCATCGAACAATCAGAATCGATCCGAAAACACCGCATTATGACAGAGACATCATAAAACGCTGACGGGAATGTGACAGAAACGCCGCTTTTTTATTACACCGTATGATCACGGTATCGATAGCTTAACGCCTCGGCGAGGTGGATCCGGCGAAGCGTTTCTTGGCCATCCAGATCAGCAATGGTTCGCGCAACCTTTAAAACGCGGTGATATCCCCGTGCGGTCAATTTCATGGCATCAGCGGCACTTCGTAAAAGCGATAAACCAGCGTCATCTAAGGCCGCAATCTCCACTAAGCGGCTAACCGGGCAGGCGGCGTTTGAGGTGACGTCGTCCAAGCCAAGTTCTTGATATCGTTGGGTCTGAAACTTCCGCGCGCGCGAAACGCGCTTGGCTACATCGGCCGATGGCTCCCCCGATCCCGGGTTAATCAAGTCCGCAGCCGTCACTGCCGGGACCTCAATCACCAAATCAATGCGATCCAAAAAAGGCCCGGAAATACGCGATTGGTATTGCGCAGCGCAGGTGGCATTCGGCGCTTTTTTGCAAGCATAGCCGGGTTCAGATGCACGTCCACACCGGCAAGGGTTCATCGCAGCAACTAATTGGAATCGCGCAGGATAAGTCACACGGTGGTTGGCGCGGGCGATAATAACTTCACCCGTTTCGAGGGGTTGGCGCAAACTATCGAGCACTTGAGGCTGGAATTCTGGCAATTCATCAAGAAACAACACGCCATGATGCGCCAATGAGGCTTCACCGGGCCGCGCTTTGATACCACCACCCACCAAAGCCGCCATCGATGCCGAATGGTGCGGGGCGCGAAACGGACGGCGATCAGTGAGCTCGCCCCCTGCGAGCGCTCCGGCGACCGATTGGATCATCGAGATTTCTAAAAGTTCTTTTGGACTAAGCGGCGGAAGAATCGAGGGTAATCTTGAGGCTAACATGGATTTTCCGGCACCTGGCGGGCCTGAAAGCAGCATATTATGACCACCAGCCGCCGCGATTTCGAGAACACGGCGCGCGGTATCTTGCCCTTTAATATCGGCAAGATCGGGCAAAGGTGCGCCGTCCTTCTGGATCGCTGCCGTCGGTCGACTCAGAACTTGCGTACCTTTGAAGTGATTGGCGAGCTGGATGAGCGAGCGCGGCGCAATGATTTCAATATCATTCGATGCCCAAGAGGCTTCTGGCCCCGACGCATAAGGGCAAATCAAGCCATGACCGCGGGCATTCGCGGCGATTGCCGTCGGCAAAACGCCAACCACAGGCGAAATGGAGCCATCAAGCCCCAATTCGCCCAAGACCGTAAATCCTTCAAGCGCATCGGCCGGAATGGCACCAATGGCCGCCATTAAAGCGAGCGCAATGGGCAAATCAAAATGGCTACCCTCTTTCGGCATATCGGCCGGTGCTAAATTGACGGTAATTCGCTTCATGGGAAGCGCTAATCCGGATGCAATGAGCGCGGAGCGCACCCTTTCGCGCGATTCTGCCACCGCTTTGTCCGGTAAGCCGACAATATTGAAGAGAACTTTACCGGGGATCAGCTGTGCCTGAACATCGACAGGCTTTGCGTCGATGCCCTCAAAAGCGACCGTGGATACGCGGGCGACCATGCTAGATCGCCCGCTTTGTCATAAGCTGTTTTATTGAGGCAGGCATTTTCTTTGTCATGACAAGCACTACACTAGTGCTAGCCCTGCCCGCCCGCCCCTGTCACATGTGACAGGCTATTCGATAGCGGCTGATTTTAGCCGATAAAGCGCTTCCAACGCCTCGCGCGGCGTTAACTCGTCAGGATGAAGCGCTGCGAGTGCTTCACGGAGCCGATCCGGTTGATCGGAAGCTTTCACATTATGGAATTGCAGCGGAACCAGCGCCGAAAACAACGGTAAGTCATCGATCATCCGGGCCACGGGCGCCTGTCGATCCGATGCCTCGAGTTCCGCTAAGATCGTTGTGGCCCGCTCAATAACCGAGCGCGGCAATCCCGCGAGCCGCGCAACCTGAATGCCATAGGAGCGGTCGGCAGTGCCGGGCACGACTTCGTGCAGAAAAATCACCTCGCCATGATGATCGGTGACGCGCATCGTTGCGTTGACGAGGCGATTGAGGCGCTTCGTCAGCGCGGTTAATTCATGAAAATGGGTCGCAAACAGCGCCCGGCAACGATTGCCTTCATGCAGATGTTCAATTGTTGCCCAAGCAATCGATAATCCATCAAAAGTCGCCGTACCACGGCCAATTTCGTCCAAAATAACGAGGGAGCGCTCGCTGGCTTGGTTCAAAATAGCGGCTGTCTCGATCATCTCTACCATAAAGGTTGAGCGGCCACGGGCTAAATCATCAGCAGCACCCACGCGTGAGAAAAGCCGATCAACAATACCAATCGTCGCCCTTTTTGCCGGCACATAGGCCCCCGCTTGCGCAAGTACGGCGATCAATGCGTTCTGGCGAAGATAAGTCGATTTACCGGCCATATTCGGCCCGGTAATGATTTGGATCCGGCCGGACGCGGAGCCATCCGGTGGAGATAAAGTGGCATGATTGGCCACAAACGCCTCTCCCTGTCGCTTAAGCGCTGCTTCAACGACCGGATGACGGCCACTTTCGATATCAAAATCAAGCCCGTTTGTGAGCATTGGGCGGACGTAAGATTGATCATCGGCGAGTTCGGCAAACGCCGTTGAAACGTCAATAACGGCCAAAGCATCGGCGGCGCGTTTAATCGCCTCCATCTGCTCAATAACCCGTTGAGATAGTTCGGCATAAAGCTCGAGTTCAAGCGCCAGCGCTTTGTCCGCCGCTGAAGCGATCCGGCTATCAAGGTCGGCTAATTCTACGGTCGAAAACCGCATCGCGCCTTGCATGGTTTGACGGTGGATGAAGAGCGTTGAGTGGGGCGGTTGCAGAAATTGTTCACCAGCCGCCTGAGGTACTTCGAGAAAATAGCCAAGGAAATTATTGTGCTTTATCCTCAACGTACGAGCGCCGGTTTGTTCGATATAGTTGGCCTGCAAGGAGGCTATAACCCGACGGCTTTCGTCCCTTAGGCCGCGAATTTCATCGAGGGGGCTAGAAAAACCTGCGCGAATAAATCCGCCATCTCGCTTGTTAAGGGGCAAATCGTCCGACAAAGCCGCTTGGAAATAGGCGGCCAGATCCGAATCGAGCGCATCAAGCGCTTGGGCGGCCTTTTGAATTTCGACGGGCGTTTCCTCGTTCCCTTTGATCCGCATGGCCACCAAATGAGCGAGATGAAACGCGTCTCGTAAGGCAGCAAGATCACGCGGCCCGCCTCGATCCATCGCCAATCGGGATAAAGCACGGGCCATATCGGGAGCAGACTTCAACGCCGTCCGCAATTCGCCGCGTAAAGCGCGCCGATCCAGAAAAAAGGCGACCGAGTCCTGTCTAGCCCGAATGTCTTCGAGATCGGTCAACGGACCGGCAATGCGTTCGGCCAGTAAACGGGCACCCGGTGGGGTTACGGTGTAATCAATCGTCGCCAAAAGACTGCCGCGCCGCTCGCCTGATAGCGTACGGGTGAGCTCGAGATTGGCCCGCGTCGCCGCATCAATCTGCATGGCCCCGTTGGTCGCTTCTCGAACGGGTGGCGATAAAGGCGGACGAACACCCAATTGGGTACGTTCAATATAGGCGGTAATGGCCGCAACTGCTGCCAATTCGGCTTTTGTGAAAGCCCCAAAACCAGCGAGAGATGCGACCACGAAAAAGGCGGACAAGCGCCGCTCGGCCGATGTCGCATCAAACCCATCGCGTGCCATCGGTGTAACGGCGCCCGGCATATCGCGATAAAGCGTTTTAAGCGGCCCTGATTCGTCGATTAAACTATCGGGAAGTAAGATTTCCCTTGGCTCAAGACGCGCAATTTCGGCTAGTAAAGTCGCTTCCTCAGTTTCCGTAACTCGAAATCGCCCCGTAGAAATATCGGCCGAGGCAAGCCCGTACCGCCAGCTGCCATCCTCTTGCCGTGCCCGCGCGACCGCCACGAGCAAATTGGCACGTGCCGGATCGAGCAATCGATCTTCGGTAATGGTGCCGGGCGTGACAAGGCGGGTAACGTCGCGGCGAACGACAGATTTAGGGCCCCGCTTCTTGGCTTCCGCCGGATCTTCCATTTGTTCGCACACAGCGACCCTATGGCCGCCCGCGATCAAGCGTTGGAGATATTCATCGGCCCTTTCCACCGGGACGCCGCACATCGGGATATCTGACCCGTTATGCCTGCCACGCTTGGTGAGCACGATGCCAAGCGTGCGCGAGGCAATCTCTGCATCCTCAAAAAACAATTCGTAAAAGTCGCCCATTCGATAAAACAGGAGCGAATCCGGATTTGCGCCCTTAATTTCGATATATTGCGCCATCATTGGCGTTGGGCGGTCTTCGGCAGGATTTTCTTGGGTGCGGCTCATATCTCTACACTAGCAAAGCCTGTCGCCTTCTTCACGCCCCTTTGCCGACTTATCCGACATTTTATCCTCTACGACGGAAGGATTGTTGAGCTTATGGTCTGACCGGCCTAAGGTCGCTGTTAATTAGGTTCGAATTGAGGGGTGAATGCGCATGGCTGAAGGCAAGTCGACCAAACGGACGCGTCCAACGATTTCCGACAAGGAGGCGCTCGACTTCCACGCCATGGGCCGACCCGGCAAGATTGAGATTGTGGCGACAAAGCCGATGGCGACGCAACGCGATTTGTCGCTGGCCTACTCGCCGGGCGTGGCTGTCCCCGTTAAAGCAATTGCCGAAAATCCCGCGCTCGCCTTCGATTATACGGCAAAAGGCAATCTTGTTGCGGTTATTTCGAACGGGACGGCAATTTTAGGGCTCGGCAATCTCGGTGCGCTCGCCTCCAAGCCGGTGATGGAAGGAAAAGCCGTCCTATTCAAGCGCTTTGCGGATGTGGATTCGATCGATCTTGAAGTCGATACCGAGGATCCGGAGCAGTTTATCAATGCCGTTCGCTATCTAGGCCCTTCCTTTGGCGGCATTAATCTTGAGGACATCAAGGCGCCTGAATGCTTCATCATCGAGGAAAAACTGCGCGAATTGATGGATATTCCGGTTTTTCATGATGACCAGCACGGTACCGCCATTATCGCCGCAGCCGGTATCATGAACGCGATGAAATTGACGGGCCGCGAGCTCAAAACCACCAAACTCGTCTGCAACGGGGCAGGAGCGGCCGGTATTGCGTGTCTTGAACTGATCAAAGCCATGGGTTTTGCCGCGGAAAACGTCATTCTCTGCGATACCAAAGGCGTTGTACATCGCGGCCGTACCGAGGGAATGAATCAGTGGAAGTCATCCCACGCGGTTGAAACCAAAGACCGTACGCTCGAAGACGCCATGCGTGGCGCCGATGTGTTCTTTGGCCTTTCCGCTAAGGGCGCGCTCTCGGCCGAAATGGTCAAAAGCATGGCACCAAACCCGATCATTTTTGCTATGGCCAATCCGGATCCTGAAATCACGCCGGAAGAGGCGCACGCGGTACGCGATGACGTGATCATCGCGACGGGGCGCTCGGATTACCCCAATCAAGTCAATAATGTCTTGGGTTTCCCCTATATTTTCCGCGGTGCGCTCGATGTGCGGGCCTCCACCATCAATATGGAGATGAAGATTGCGGCGGCTTACGCGTTAGCGGAACTTGCTCAAGAGGACGTGCCGGATGATGTCGCTGCCGCCTATCAAGGTGCGCGTCCTCGCTTCGGGCGGGATTACATAATCCCGGTCCCCTTCGATCCTCGCCTGATCCACGTTATTCCGCCAGCCGTCGCCAAAGCGGCGATGGAAACGGGCGTCGCTCGTAAGCCGATTGCGGATATGGACGTCTATAAAGCCCAGCTTTCCGCCCGGCGCGACCCCGTTGCCGGCGCATTACAACGGATTTTTGAGCGTGTCCGTCGATATCCAAAGCGCGTTGTCTTTGCCGAGGGCGAGGAAGAACAAGTCATCCGCGCCGCCGTGTCTTATGTTGCGCAAGGATTAGGAACGGCCATTTTGGTAGGACGTGAAGATCGGGTGCGGGAGCGGGCTCAAGCCGCCGGTATCGATCTTGATGGCCGGGAGGGCATCGAAATTCACAATGCCCGCCTCTCCAAACGCAATCCGGCCTATGCGCAGTATCTCTATGAGCGACTTCAGCGAAAGGGCTATTTGCTGCGAGATTGCCAGCGCCTGATCAATCAAGACCGCAACTATTTCGGCTCTGCTATGGTCGCTTTAGGCGATGCGGACGCCATGGTCACCGGTGCCACGCGTAATTACTCGGTGGCTTTGAGCGATGTGCTGAATGTGATCGATACCAAGCCCGGACACCGTTTGATGGGAGCTTCGCTCGTATTGGCGCGCGGGCGGACCGTTGTGGTGGCCGATACGGCCATTACGGAATTACCAACGGCCGAGCAAATTGCCGATATTGCGGTTGAAGCCGCAGGCGTCGCCCGGCGGTTAGGTTACGAACCGCGCGTGGCGATGCTCGCTTATTCAACCTTTGGTCATCCGCAAGGGGAGCGCTCCGCTAAGGTCATTGATGCGGTTAAATTGCTCGATAAACGCCGCGTTGATTTCGAATATGATGGCGAAATGGCCGCAGATGTCGCGCTTAACAAAGACGTTATGGCGCAATATCCCTTTTGCCGGTTGACGGATACCGCCAATGTCCTTGTTATGCCCGCTTTCCACGCAGCATCGATTTCAACCAAAATGTTACAAACAATCGGCGGCTCGACAGTAATAGGTCCGCTGCTTGTGGGATTAGACCGTTCGGTTCAGATCATGCCGCTTGGCGCAAAGGACTCGGATATCGTCAACATGGCCGCGCTGGCTGCTTTTAATGTGGGCGGGTGAGGAGTGGTCGTGCGTCTCGGCTCGCTCCGTTTTAGCGAGCCGGTCGACATACGGTATTAAACTGTTCCTACAATCTCACGGATGAATCATCCGCGCCATGGCAAATACCGCACCCAAAATAATCAAAGTCTGGCCGAACATCCATTTTAGAATGTCAGCTTTAGCCCCTTCAATTCTCGCTTCGAGTTCGAGTTTGGCTTGGGTTAAATCGCCTTTGGTCGCTATTTGCTCTGAGGTGGCATCGGCAAACGCTTGTGCAGCCGCTTTGGCTTGGGCGTGCGAAAAGCCGCCCGCTTCTAATTTTTCAACAAATTTTAGCGTATCAAAAGCGACTGCGCTCATTGTTCCAGCCTCCATTCGAGGGTGAGATATAGGTTAGCGCGCCATAAAATGCCAGTAATTTGCACAAGTGAGCGTGTGTAACTCTGCTGGTTCACGCTTGATCTATTGCCTCACCCCCGCGCCACCGGTGTCATCCAGCCCATGGGTGCGCCTGTTGGGTCTTGGACAATCGCGATTCGGCCAACATCAGGCACATCAAAGGGTGGCCGAAGGACAACTCCACCTGCTTTTTTGAGCGCTTCTAACCGTTTATCGATATCGTCCACCGCGAGATACGAAAACCAATGCGGTGGCGCTCCCGGCGGAGCAAACATGGAAAGTGGCACGATGCCGGCTTGCGGAATGCCATTATTAAACGCGATCCAGTAATTCGGGTCGCCATTTTGCATTGTATCGAATGTCCAGCCAATTGTTTCGCTAAAAAACGCCTTGGCCTTTTCAACATCGCTCGTGTTCAATTCACTCCAGAAAAACGTACCATGCCTGTTCATTGCCGCGTTCCCCCGATGGATACCGCAAAAGTTTTTCAGAAAGTCACGTCACGATAAACCAATCTAAGGTTGTTTAGAGTCAGGAGTTAATCGCCTCTAAGTTGAGCAAAGAAGTTCTTTAACAGGGCCCCTGATTGCGTCTCGTTAATGCCGCCATATACTTCAGGAGCATGATGGCAGGTAGGTTGGGTGAAAAACCGATGGCCATGATCAACCGCGCCACCTTTTTCATCGGCTGCGCCGTAATAAAGCCGCCGAATTCGGGCAAAGGAAATGGCGCCCGCGCACATCGCGCAGGGCTCGAGTGTCACATGCAGATCGCAGCCAATGAGCCTTTCGGAGCCGATTTTTTTAGCGGCCTCCCTGATGACAAGAATTTCTGCATGAGCTGTCGGATCATGGTCGATAATGGTGCGGTTACCGGCAATGGCGAGAATTTCGCCATTTCTGACAATAACGGCTCCGACAGGAACTTCGCCCATTTCACCGGCTTTTTTTGCTGCTTCGAGGGCGTGTTCCATCGGCGTCATTCTATTTCGTTCCATCATCTTAAGAAGCGAAGCTCGCAACTGGCGAAATACTCTGCTATCAGCGGCGCATGAATGACAAAAGCAAAAATCGTGGTGGCGGCAAAGGTCGGCCACCGAGTGGTGGTTCCGGTCGCGGCCGCGGACCCGGTGCGCGTGGTGACTCATCAACCCCGCGCGGGTTCCATAAGGCACGCACGCCCGCTCCACGTGGTCCATCTGGTGACGAGGACGGCAAAAAGGCTTTTCGTCCCCGTAGCCCCGCTGAATCGCGTGGTTCGAGCGAAGCGAGTGGCGAAAAGCGGCCTTTTAGGCCAAGAGGCGAGAAAAGCTTTGGTGATCGTCCGACCGGCGAGCGTCAGTTTTCATCCCGCCCACCGCGTGAAGGTTCGGGTGACGGTAAGCGTCCATTTAGGCCGCGAGCTGATCGACCATCCGGTGAAAGGCCCTATTCAGCCCGTCCGCCACGCGAAGGAGCCAACGATGAAAAGCGCTCATTCCGTCCGCGTGGCGAGAGAACGGCGGATGATCGTGCCCGTGGCGAACGACCCTATCGGGAAAGATCGGGCAGGCCGTCAGGATTTAAGGGTAAAACGCGTAGTTTTAGCGCGCCAAAGGCCAATCCGGGCGAACGTATCGCAAAGGTCATGGCCCGCGTCGGACTGTGCTCACGCCGCGACGCCGAGCAGTGGATCTTAGACGGCCGCGTCGTGGTCAATGACCAGACGATAAAAAGCCCCGCCTTAGATGTGTTGCCAACGGATAAGGTATTGGTCGACGGCACGCCGCTGCCGATGCGTGAGCGTACGCGGCTCTTTTTGTATCATAAAGAGCGCGGCTTGGTGACAACCGCTAGAGATCCCGAGGGACGCCCAACGGTTTTCTCGCGTCTGCCTAAAAATCTACCCCGCGTCATTACGATCGGCCGCCTCGATATCAATACGGAAGGGCTCTTGCTGCTTACCAATGATGGCGGGCTGGCCCGTATCATCGAATTACCCGAAACCGGATGGTTGCGGCGTTATCGTGTGCGTTGCTACGGCGAAATTTCTCAACCAGTGCTCGATAGTCTGCGTGACGGCATCACGGTTGAGGGGATGAATTATGGCCCCATCGAAGCCACTCTTGATCGTGAAAAAGGCGACAATGTCTGGCTGACGCTGGGCTTGCGCGAAGGCAAAAACCGCGAAGTTAAGCGCGTTTTGGAACATCTTGGGCTTCAGGTTAACCGATTGATCCGAGTTTCCTTCGGACCTTTCCAATTGGGTGATCTTGACGAAGGTGCGGTCGAAGAAGTCAAAACGGGTTTCTTGCGCGATCAACTCGGGCCGGCGCTGATTTCTGAATCCGGCGTCGATTTCGATGCCCCGATCTTTAACCATGAGCCAGAGCCTGAACCGGTCTTCGAGCCAGCGCGCGAACGTTATCAACGGCCTGAGCGGCCTGAACGGGGCCCGTCTGAGGATCGCGATCAAAGGCGCGCCAAGCCGGACCGCACACGCGGCGCTGGCCCACGGCCATCACAACCCAAACCGTCCCGCTCCCGGGAAGAGACGATGCCGGATGTCGAGGCAGATGGACCTGTCCGGCCAAAATGGCGGCACCCAACGGAGCCATTGCGCAGCATTTGGCGTGCTAACGATGCGGAGCAAAAGGCGTCGACGCGTTCAACGCCCAAGACACCGCGTCGCGGCGCTGACCCGAAAGAAATCCGGAGCGAGAATGCCGAACGTGAGCATCGCCGTACCGGCAGCATCAAAACCCGCAGCGGAAAGTCGGTCTTGGTTGAAAAATTGGCCCCTTCTCAGCGACGCGAAGCGGTACAAGAGACCTCGGCAAAACGCTCAGAAAAGACAGCTTTCAAGCCTCGCCGACCGCGCGACGAAGCGTCTCCACCCGATCGTGATCAGCGCCCCGAGCGCGGAGCTCGCAAATTTGGAAATAAGCCATCGGGAGATCGGCCAGCAACGGGACGCACCGATGGGCGCAAGCCCTTTGGTGGAGGCAAAACCTCAGGCGGTGCCGGTCGAGGTCCGCGCTCGCCTCGGACACGCTGATCGACAGAGCGGGTGACAATGCGGATCATTGGCGGGCGATTTAAGGGCCGTTTATTGCAAGCGCCTTCGGGCTTAGCGACGAGACCAACCTCGGATCGCCTGCGCGAAACGCTGTTTAACGTACTCGCGCATGGTTATGATGACCCGATCACAGGCGCCCGCGTGCTCGATCTTTTTGCGGGCACGGGTGCGCTTGGGCTTGAAGCCCTCTCCCGAGGCGCAGCCTTTGTGCAATTTGTTGAAGAAGCCGCAGTGGCACGCGGGCTCATTAAAGCAAATGTCGAAGCGCTGGGCGTTGCAGGTGTCACTAAGGTGTATCGGCGGGACGCAACCTATATGGGCCCCGTTGCGCCGGCCGAACCCTTTTCGCTCATCTTTTGTGATCCGCCCTATGGCAAAGGGCTTGCCGCTTTAGCTCTAGCTTCCGCGCTGAAAGGTGGCTGGTTAGTCCCCGATGCGCTCATCATTGTTGAAGAGAAGGCGGATCAAACGGATATCCTCCCTTCTGGATTTGAAGAGATTGAAGAGCGCCTCTATGGCGACACAAAACTCGTATTCACGAGATTGGCTCGTCCGTCCGACGCCACCGATGGTCTGAAATAAGATATTATGCTTTGATCCATCGAATAGGATCAGCGTTAAGTGGATAGCCTATGGGGGTTGATATGACCGATGAAGCGAACCACCGAACGGGCGGGTGCCTATGCGGTGCTGTAAGGTTCAAAGTTAACGCTCCGATGCGTCAGGTTATCGCCTGCCATTGTGGACAATGCCGTAAAACCACGGGCAATTTTTTCACATCGACCAATGCGCCAGCAAATTCGGTTTCGTTTATCGAAGAAAAGGGTCTGACTTGGTTCAAATCTTCGGACAAGGCTGAACGGGGCTTTTGTCACGTTTGTGGAAGTAATCTGTTTTGGCGCGCCCTTGGCAGCGATACAATTTCGATTACGGCAGGTTCATTGGATGGTCCCACGGGACTGCATATTCAGGAGCATATTTATGTTGCTGATAAGCCTGATTGGTACGAGATCACGGACGGCAAGCCTCAATTTGCGGTCTGGCGCTAGAATTGGCGCGTAAGCACGCCATAAACAGGGTATGGAAATAAGAATTTATGGCGCTTCTTCTCGGAATTGACACCGGCGGCACCTATACGGACGCCGTTCTCTTTAACAATCAAACGGGTTTAGTTGTTGCTAAAGCTAAATCGCTAACGACGCGCCATGATCTTGCGATTGGTATATCCGGTGCGGTCGATCGCGTTATTACCCAGTCAAAAACCGAGCCATCGACAATCGAGCTCGTGTCGCTTTCGACGACATTAGCGACGAATGCGCTCGTCGAAGGGCAGCAGCGCCGTATTGGCCTCGTCATGATCGGGTTCAGTGAAGCCGATGTAAAACGGGCGGATCTTGATAAGGCGCTTGGTACCGATCCGATGGTATTGGTCGGCGGAGGTCATACGGTAACAGGTGATGCCGCGATGTCTTTGGATATCGAGGCGCTCGAAGTCTGGCTCTCTGGCGCTGGACGTTCCGTGACGGGCTATGCGATTGCAGGCTATTTTTCAACGCGCAATCCTGCCCATGAAATAGCGGTTCGTGATGTCATCCGCGCTCGCACCCAATTACCTGTTACCTGCAGCCATGAATTGACCAATCAGCTGGATGGTCCTCGGCGTGCTTTGACTTGCTTATTGAATGCTCGTCTCATTCCCTTGATCGACGGACTTATTGCCGCCACCGACCGATTCTTGGATGCGCGCGGTATTCATGCTCCCGTAATGGTTGTGCGTGGCGACGGAGCTTTGATTGCCGCGAATGTTGCGCGTGAACGCCCTATCGAGACGATTTTATCGGGGCCAGCCGCCACCCTTGTCGGCGCTGCCTTTCTGACCGGATCGAAGGATGCCTTGGTATCCGATATTGGCGGCACGACAACCGATATTGCCGTCATGAAAAATGGTACGCCACGGCTTGATCCGTTGGGTGCGCGTGTTGGTGGTTTTCAAACCATGGTGCAGGCGGTGGCCATGCGCACGATTGGCCTCGGCGGCGATAGTGAAGTTCGCCTCGTGGAAGAGGGGCTTTCGATCACCCTCGAACTTGGTCCTCGCAGAGCTATGCCGATCAGCCTCTTGGCCATGGATCATAAAGACATGGTGCACCAAGCGCTTGATCGGCAATTACGCGCAGAGATTGCAAGACCGACAGACGCACGGTTCATCGTTCCGATGCCGGTCACGGATGCCGCCCGCGCGGGGTTGTCGTCAGCCGAGGCTTCATTATTGGCCAAAATTGGCAATGAGCCCCAACCTGTCGATAAAGTCGCCGAAACCCGTACGGAGCTTGGCGCTCTTACCCGTCTCGTTACCAATGGTCTCGTGATGATCTCGGCGTTGACGCCATCAGATGCCGCGCACGTGCTCGGAATCCACGATATCTGGGACAGCGAAGCGGCAAAGCTTGCAGCAGATCTTGTTGCGCGCCGCCGTGGAGGCAAGGGCGAGGTCCTCTTTGAGACGGCCGAGCAGGTAGCGCAGGCCGTGATTAAACGTTTGGTACGTCGATCGGCGGAAGCGCTAATTGACGTGGCGTTGGACGAGGATGGCTTCAAACTCGATCGGCCAAGTCTGCATCCGCTGATTGTTGCATCGCTCGACAAAAAGCGGGGCGTTTCGTCGGTGCGGTTTGATTTTAATTTGCCAATCATCGGCGTCGGTGCCTCAGCGCCAACCTATTATCCGATGATCGGTGAATTGCTCGCGACCGAAACGGTCATGCCTGAGCATGCGGATGTCGCGAATGCACTTGGTGCGGTGGTGGGTCACGTAAAAATTACCGGAGAAACGATCATTTTGTCGCCTGGCTCCGGCCGTTTCCGGATACATGGCCCTGCATCTACGCATGATTTTCATGATCTTGAGGCGGCAGCCCGTGCTGCAATTGAAGGGCTGCGTAACGACATCACGCTGCGGGCAGAGGCTGCGGGAGCCGATGACGCCGAGATCGTGATTGACCGGAAGGATGTCACCGCTTTTGCGGATGGCCAGACTATCTTTGTCGAAAGTCGAATTACGGCGATAGCAACCGGCAGACCACGTTTGGTAAAGCTCTAAGCGTCTCCCCCGAAAGGCGAGGTGGAAAGTCTAGGCTGTTTCATGCCATTGTCCGCTCAGTTTGAGAGGAATCTGCATGGCACTCGAGTTGAATGAACCGGTTATCACGGATGCGTCTTTGTGGCGTAAGCGCGCGGAAGCCATTCTTAAAGGTGCTGATTTTGATGCGGTTCTAACTTCTAAAACCTATGACGGTCTTCGCATTGAACCTCTTTATGATAAGGCCCAAGGTAAGCGTCCATTGATGGGGGTAAGCGCGGGCTCGCCATGGGCCATTATGAGCCGTGTCGACGATTCTGAGCCAGGCCGTGCAAATTTTCAGGCACTGACAGATTTAGAAAATGGCGCGACCGGGCTTGTTTTGGTGTTCGAAAATTCTGTCGGATCCTATGGTTTTGGCTTACCTGCTGACGCCGATACTATTGCCGATGCCTTGAAGGGGATCTATCTCGACGCCGGGATTGAATTGGCTTTGGATTGCGGTCCTAGAGGCCGAGATGCTGCGCATGCCTTTTCAAAGGCGTGCAAGGCCATGGGTTTCCCGGCCAACACGGTTAAAGCGAGATTTGGGTTAAACCCAATTGGGCTTGGCGCGCGCGATGGCGTGTTTCCAGCCGATAGCCAGAAAATGACAGCAAATGTTGCGGCAAGTGTTAATGATTTGGTCTCTCAAGGTTTTGGCGGACCATTCGTCGTCGCCGATGGCAGGATCGTTCACAATGCCGGTGGATCGGAGGCGCAAGAACTCGGCTTTGTGCTCGCAAGTGCGATTTTTTATCTCTGTGCTTTAGAGAGTGCAGGAATTTCGCTTGAAGAAGCGCGCGGGATGATTGAATTCCGTCTATCATCGGACGCCGATCAGTTTCTATCGATCGCGAAACACCGTGCCCTGCGTCGCCTTTGGGCGAGTATTGAAACGCAATGCGGTTTAACAGCGAAGCCTATTTTTGTGGCCTCGGAGACGGCGTATCGAATGACGGCGAAACGCGATCCACATGTCAATATTCTACGGGCCGGAATGGGATGTTTTGCGGCCGCAATTGGTGGATCGGATGCGATAACTGTTTTGCCATTCACGACTGCCTTAGGCCTTGCCGATCCTTTTGCCCGCAGGCTCGCCCGAAATACCCAACTCATTTTACTGGAAGAGGCCCATCTCGCCAAAGTTACCGATCCTGTAGCAGGCGCGGGCGGATACGAGGCCCTCACGGACGGACTTGTTGCGGAAGGATGGAACGAATTTCAGCGCATTGAGACCGAGGGTGGTATCGTGGCGGCGCTGAATTTGGGAAGCCTTCAAGCGCGTATTGCTGTTGCCCTAATTTCCCGTCGCGATGCCCTCGTTGAAAAAAAATCGATCATGGTTGGGGTAACCGCTTTTCTGAATCCCGACGAAAAATCGACAAACGTATTGGCGCCGATGCCGATCCAAATAAAAAATGTCGATTGTTCATTCCCTCCGCTCGTTCCGATCAGACTTGCGGAAGCCTTCGAGCCTGCCAAAGACCAAGAAGGAGCGAAATTATGAGCCGCATCCCAAACTTTGCAAAAGCTCATTTCGTCGGCGTTGAGCTCGAAAGCCCTCATCAAGCTCAGTCCTCTTGGATGACTCCTGAAGGCATTGCGGTAAAAGGCGGCTATGATTACGCGGATCGCGATGGTTTGAGCTTTATCGACTCGCTTCCAGGTCTTTCACCTTTTGTGCGTGGGCCTTATCCCACTATGTATGTCAACCAGCCTTGGACTATCCGGCAATATGCGGGCTTTTCGACGGCAGAAGACTCAAATGCGTTTTACCGCCGGAATCTTGCGGCCGGACAAAAAGGCCTCTCGGTTGCGTTCGATTTGGCAACGCATCGCGGCTATGATTCAGATCATCCTCGCGTCGCCGGTGACGTTGGCATGGCGGGCGTAGCAATCGATTCAATCTATGATATGCGCACTTTATTTTCAGGTATTCCTCTCAACGAGATGAGTGTCTCAATGACGATGAATGGCGCTGTCTTGCCAATTCTCGCGCTCTATATTGTTGCGGCAGAAGAACAGGGAGTACCAACCGAACAATTATCCGGTACAATCCAGAACGATATTCTCAAAGAATTTATGGTTCGCAACACCTATATTTATCCGCCGAAAGCATCGATGCGGATCATCTCGGATATCTTTGCATTTACATCGAAGCATATGCCGAAATTTAATTCGATCTCGATATCCGGCTATCACATGCAAGAAGCTGGTGCGACGCAGGATTTAGAGCTCGCCTATACGATTGCCGATGGCGTTGAATATTTGCGCGCAGGGGTTGCAGCCGGAATTGATATTGATGCTTTTGCTCCGCGCCTGTCGTTCTTTTGGGCGATTGGAATGAATTTTTTCATGGAGATTGCAAAGCTCCGCGCCGCACGACTGATTTGGACAAAGCTCGTTAAGCAATTCAATCCAAAATCCGAAAAATCTCTACCGTTGCGCACACATTCTCAGACATCAGGATGGTCGCTGACTGCGCAAGACGTATTTAATAACGTGATCCGAACCGAGATTGAAGCGATGGCTGCAACCCAAGGTCATACGCAGTCTTTACATACAAATTCGCTCGACGAAGCGCTCGCTCTTCCTACCGATTTCTCTGCCCGGATTGCACGCAATACGCAGCTCTTCTTGCAGGCTGAAAGTGGTACGACAAGAATTATTGATCCATGGGGTGGCTCTTACTATGTCGAGCGCTTAACGGCCGATCTTGCACAAAAAGCTTGGACTCATATTGAAGAAATTGAAGCATTGGGCGGTATGGCAAAGGCCATTGAGTCCGGTATTCCAAAACGCCGAATTGAAGAGGCCGCAGCCCGCGCGCAAGCCCGTATTGATAGTGGCCAACAGGCTGTTATTGGCGTGAACCGATATAGGCCTTTGAGTGAACAACCCATTGATGTTTTGAAGGTTGATAATTCGGCTGTTCTTAAGCAACAGCTCGAAAAATTAAAGCGCCTGCGTTTGGAAAGAGATCCGGAGGCGGTGCGGTTATCGCTTCAGGCTTTGGAAGACGGAGCTCGGAGCTCTGGGAATCTTTTGGGTCTTGCGGTTGACGCGGCGCGGGCTAAGGCCACGGTAGGCGAAATTTCACTTGCACTTGAAAATGTTTTTGGTCGGCATAAGGCTGCTGCCGAAGTCGTTACGGGCATTTATCGTAAGGAAATTGGATCGCTTGACGAGGCCTTTGGTCGCGCGAGAGATATGGTTGCGTCATTCAAAGAGAATGACGGCCGGTTGCCGCGCATTTTCGTGGCCAAAATGGGTCAAGATGGCCATGATCGAGGACAAAAGGTGATTGCCTCAGCCTTCTCCGATTTGGGATTTGAGGTCGAAGTTGGTGACTTATTTGCAACCCCCGAAGAGGCTGCCCGCGAGGCGATTGCAAAGGATGTTCATGTTGTGGGCGTTTCAACGCTAGCGGCCGGTCATTTAACGCTGGTTCCTGCCTTGAAGGCTGCCTTGGATCAGGCAGGCCGCGGCGATATTATGGTCGTTGTCGGGGGTGTTATTCCCGAGCAGGATTTTGACGCATTATATGAGGCCGGCGCGGATGCTATTTTCCCGCCCGGGACCGTTATTTCACAAGCCGCGATGAAAGTACTGGATCGTCTGAACGAACGTCGTGGCTACCGTCAAGCCGAACCTAAATAAGCCGCTTGATTATTGACCTTCAAAGGCTTGGGATTGTCGCTGATCATCGGGAGCAGCTGATAGTTGGGCACCAATGGCTCGAACGGCGGCAGGGGCTTCGGCAAATGTGCCATGTTTGAAAAAATCGCCCGTATCGGTGTTCGTTAGATCGTAAACTCTAACGCCCAATTTGGTAATTTCGGCGCGTTGATCTTTGTTTGAAACGTCGAGTGCGCCCACGCGCTGACGATCGCCCGCAAGGGTACTTGAAATGGATAAGGCTTTATCGTCTGAAGCGGCAAAGATAGACACACGCGCGTAAGACCCAACACGCGCTAATTGTTGCTTAAAGACATCTAGGTCAATATCGGGCGCCGCTAACATAACCTCGCCAAGATGGCCGCCGAGGTCTCCCTGTCCAGCGATGGCTGACTCTCTTAGGGCTTCCATGGTCAGCCATGTCCCCATTGAATGGGCGAGGACGTGAATCCGGCCAACCCCTGGGAGCGTACCCAAATCTGATAAAACCTGATGCAAATCGTCACGGGAGGCCATGGCATTGTCTTTGTCAGCTGCATAGGCAAACATTTTATTTTGGGATGGCCAAGTAAATAGAACAGGAACGCCGGTGAACCCGGAATCGGTTGCAATTTGTGCTAAACGGAAACGCGCCTCGTCATATCCAGTATTAAATCCATGGACATATAACAGGATATCTTTGCTTGCTCCTACTCGACCGGAGAGCTGGGTAGCGATTTCATTCCGAAAACTCTCCCGGTCCAAGATATGTTGTCCAGCAAAGGTAAAATGCGATTTTCTACTTTCACTTCCCCAACTTGGCCGCTCAATGACGCCGGTCTGATGATCTTTGGGAATGCTGATCAGGTTCATCAAGTAATTCGTCGTAGGCGATAACTCAGCCGTCACACTTCCATCTGATTTCATTTTACGGCTTGTTGCGACGAAGATAGGCATGACATCGCCTGTCATCTGAGTTGACGACGCAGCTGGTAACGTCGACATTTTCCCAGCGGTACTTGAACAGCCACCCAATACCAAAACGCTAAGGCAGATCGATACCCATGGCATGATCCTCAACAAAGGCAGGATTGTCTTAATTCTGTTCATTTTTTACCTATTTGCCCAATGATCTTTGGATCTTTTAATATCCAATCATGACCAGAATTGGACGGTAGTTTTTATGACCCGATTAATGCTGTCGAAGCCCGAATTGCCCCAACTGTCATTCCGTTCCAGTTTTTGAGCGTAGGCCAAGCTTTGGCATCAAAGGTCATGCGGGTTACGTCGTCCATAGGGAGAAAACGGTGCAGAATTCCAGCTAACATCGCCTGGGCCGCACGGCCTTCACCATCGTCAGCTTTTAATGCGATCCCGAGCCCAAGTTCCGGAATAGCGGCGCAATATACGCCTTCTGCGCCGGTTTTCATGAAAACACGTTCACGAAAAAGCTCCATAGCAATCGTATCGAGTCGACCCGTGCCTGCGACCATGAAGGGGTTGGCGGCCGCAGCTTCACGAATACGTTTGGCGGCTTTCGCCCGCTCTGGCTCCAGTCCGTTCCCTGTTGCCAATCGTGCAAAGCCCAACGCAATGGATTTTAGCGGTGCGGCATAAGTGGGGATAGAGCAACCGTCCGTACCCGTGAATTCATCCAGAAACTGGAAACCCATGATTTCTTCACCCGCCGCGCGGATTTCGCGCTGAACGCGGTGTTCCGGATTGATGTATCCTTTTGGGTCTTCATCTAAGCCGCAGGCAAGGCAGACAAAGCCGGAATGCTTTCCCGAGCAATTATTGTGAAGTGCCGTGGGCTTCTGACCGGAGGCAGCTAGTGACCGTTCTGCTTCCCCAGAGCTTGGCCAATGGGCGCCACATTCCAAGCATGTGGCATCACGCCCCGCTTTTTTCAGCATGCCAAGTGCCGTTTCGACATGTTCCGGCTCACCGGAATGGGAAGAAACGGCTAGGGCAATTTCTTTTGGGGTCAGGCCAAATCTATCAGCGGCACCGCTTTCCAGCAAAGGGAGGGCCTGAAAGGCTTTAACGGCCGATCTTGGAAATACCGGCGTATCAATATCGCCGAGAGACAGCACAATACCACCATCGGCGTCCACGACGGCCACGGAGCCCCGATGGCGTGATTCTACTGCTTTGCCACGAAGAACTTCGACGAGCACCGGATTTTCCATAATCTCTATCTCTCTCTAATAATCGGGAGGTCTTTATCCTGCTTTCACCACTTGCCTGTAGGCCAAGATGCGTGTGAAGGAAAGCTGTCACAGTTGATGGTTAAACCCATCGCGAATTTACGGCTTGGTATGTCTTTGGTTTGGAGACGATTTCATGCGGATAACAATGATCGGGGCAGGCTATGTGGGCTTGGTTTCAGGGGCCTGCTTCGCTGATTTCGGACATTTTGTGACTTGCATGGATCTCGATGCAAATAAGATCAATGCATTGAATGAGGGACAATTGCCCATCTACGAGCCCGGTCTCGATGAACTTGTGGCAAAAAATGCCAAGGATGGCCGGTTAACGTTCTCGTCCGATATGGACGCTGCCATTAAAGGGGCGGATGCAATTTTTATTGCCGTCGGCACGCCTTCACGACGCGGCGATGGCCATGCCGATCTTTCATATGTGTATGCGGCAGCTCGCGATATCGCCCATCGCACCGACGGAAACGCAATTATTGTCACAAAATCGACGGTTCCTGTCGGAACGGGGGACGAGGTTGAGCGCATCATGCGTGAAATTCGCCCGGAGCTTGATATTTCCGTCGTCTCCAACCCGGAATTCCTGCGGGAAGGTGCTGCAATTGGTGATTTCAAACGCCCTGACCGTATTGTCGTCGGTACAACCGATGAAAATGCCCGGCGGGTAATGACGGAGATTTACCGGCCACTTTATCTCAATGAGCCGCCTTTATTATTCACGGATCGCCGTACGTCTGAATTAATCAAATATGCAGCCAACGCCTTTTTGGCTGTTAAAATCACTTACATCAACGAAATCGCTGATCTTTGCGAACAGGTTGGCGCCAATGTGCAGGAAGTTGCGCGAGGGATTGGTCTGGATAACCGTATTGGAGCAAAATTTCTGCACCCCGGGCCTGGCTATGGTGGCTCATGCTTTCCTAAGGATACACAAGCTCTGGTTAAGACGGCGCAAGATTCAGGGGTTCCACTGCGTATTGTTGAGACAGTGGTATCAGTTAATGATCAGCGCAAGCGTGCAATGTCGAGACGAATTGTTCAGGCCTGTGGGGGAGATGTCCGCGGCAAGCGTGTCGCGATATTGGGGCTGACCTTTAAACCGAACACGGATGACATGCGTGATGCGCCATCCATCGCTTTAATTACAGCCCTTCAAGATTTGGGTGCAAAGATAACGGCATATGATCCGATCGGTATGGAACAAGCCAAATTACATTTAGCCAATGTCGATTTCGCCTCCGATGCATATGCATGCGCGAATGGTGCAGATGTTCTAGTAATCGTGACAGAGTGGGATGCATTCCGCGCGCTTGATCTTGATCGGATCAAGGCTACATTAACTCAACCCATTATTGTTGATTTACGAAATATATACAGGCCAGCCGATATCAGGGCTAAAGGGTTTAAATACATCAGCGTAGGACGCCCCTAAACTATCAAGGTCTATGATTTAGGGCGAAACGACTTGCAAAATGTTGGATTAGTTTCAATTCGATAGCCACCGATTAGATCAAGACAATACGGTATTGCAGCAAAAACGGCATCAAGACATGTCCGGATTGCAGATGGCTTTCCCGGCAAATTGATAATGAGGCTTTGCCCCCTAATTCCCGCCGTTTGGCGCGAAAGTATGGCAGTAGGCACTTCCTTTAAACTCGCAATACGCATTAGTTCGCCAAATCCGGGCATCATTTTTTGACACACCGCTTCTGTCGCTTCCGGCGTAATGTCGCGGATTGCGGGTCCCGTTCCGCCCGTCGTTAAAATGAGCGAGCATTGTTTGTGATCGGCTAAATCTATCAATGCGTTTTCGATTAATTCCTGTTCATCAGGCACAATGATAGCGACTGGCTGCCATGGCGTTTCTAGCAATTCGCTGAGCGCGGCAATAATGCCCGGACCACCCTTATCTTCATATTCACCGCGATAGGCACGATCCGAAATCGTTATAATTCCAATTGGCAGCGGTAAATTTGCTTGGGGTGTTGTCATGGCACATAACCTTGGACTATCGAATTGAAGCATGCGTAGCGCGAACCGGTTCTTTCGTGCAACCGGAGGATGGCTCGAATGGTAACCGATCTCGATGAAATCGCCCGTATTTTTGGTCAAATTGCCGTCAATGCAGCTGTGCCGATCATGGATTTTTTTAATTCGGACGGCGAAGCACGTCGAAAGACCGACGGCAGCCCGGTTACCGATGCCGATCTTGCATCGGAGCGTCTGATTTTAAAGGCTCTTGCTTCTGAATTCCCAGATATTCCTGTTGTATCCGAAGAGGCTGCATCTGAAGGTCATTTCCCCGAAGTAAATCAGCGATTTATCTTGGTAGATCCGCTCGATGGAACGCGCGAATTTGCCCGTCGCCGGACCGAGTTTGCCGTCAATATCGGTCTCATTGATCATGGAATTGCTGTTGCTGGTGCCATTTATGCTCCCGCTCTCGGGCAGCTTTGGCTTGGGGGGAGTGTCGCACTTTCCATCCGCATCGCGCCCGGTGCTATGTTGAATGATGAACTTAATTCGAGAAAAATTTCGGTCAGAACCGCACCAACGGGGCATTTAAAGGCTGTTGCGAGCCGCTCCCATCCCGATCGGCAGACGGGAGAGTTTTTAGATCGTCTCGCGATTGAAGAGAGAGTATCAGCCGGATCGTCATTGAAATTTTGCTTAGTAGCCGAAGGGCAGGCCGACATTTATCCGCGCTTCGGACCTACAATGGAGTGGGATGTAGCTGCTGGAGATGCAATTTTACGGGCTGCTGGCGGAATAATGGTGGCAGGCGACGGTAGTCCATTTCACTATTCTAAACCGGGATATCACACGGGTGCCTTTGTTGCTTTAGGTGACCCAAGTCTTATCAAATCAGTATTCTAAATATCTAATTTAGGCTCGTCTTACGTGTCTAAGCTGTTGAATTAAAGTTGCTTTTAAGCCGCGTGATCCGTGACGCTCGAATGACGCTTGCCATTCTGAGAGTTCATCCAGCGTTAGCTTATATCGCGCCGAGGCCTCTTCAATCGTTAAAAGACCACCACGAATTGCAGAAATTAGTTGTGCCTTGCGGCTCGTAACCCATCGAGTTGTATTTGATTTCGGCAGGTTAGAAAGCGTGATCAATTCACCATTCGGACCAACGACCGCGGTCGAATCAGCAAGATATAACTCTGACATTTTATGTTACTCAACGCATTACTGTACTAAACACTGAAAATTATACGTTAGGAAAGGTAACAAACCCATTTCTAACGGCCGAATCATAGTCCAATTTATTGCATATTTATTTAATTTTCACGATAGATGCTCTTTGTTGCAGACTTTTTTGGTTGGTTCATTTGAAGTTTTATGTACGATAGCCTCGTAGTTTCCGAAAAATGGGAATTTACCATTTACCGACGTGCGAACATTATTCGTGCACGAATAACGTAAATGCAAAAAGCAACGATTGGGGAGTACAGCAATGGTAGATCATCAATATGACGACCGCGCAAAAAGGGAGGATCTGAAAGTCCTTCATTCAATGGGCTATGCGCAAGAATTAGAGCGTAGCATGAGCGCGTTTTCAAATTTTGCGATTTCCTTTTCCATTATTTGCATTTTATCAGGCGGGATCAATTCGCTGGCACAAGCAACTTCGGGAGCAGGTGGCGGTGCCATTGGTATCGGGTGGCTTATTGGGTGCGTTGTGTCGGGCGTATTTGGTTTAGCGATGGCGCAGATTGGATCTGCCTATCCCACAGCTGGTGGTCTTTATCATTGGGGCTCCATTCTTGGTAATCGATTTACTGGTTGGTTGACGGCATGGCTTAATCTGCTGGGTCTCGTTACCGTTCTTGGTGCAATTAACGTTGGTACGTGGAACTTTTTTGCCGGTGCTTTCGGTTTTGACGCCGCAAATTTAAACAATCAAATGATATTTCTGGCGGTTATTACGTCTATTCAGGCGATTGTGAATCATTACGGAATTAAGTTGACCGCAAAGCTCACCGACCTCTCGGGCTATCTCATTTTTGCTGCAGCGTTGGCACTGACCATTGGCTGTTTTATTGCTGCCGAACATTGGGATTTCCAACGCCTTTGGACATTCAAGAATTATTCGGGTCTGCCTGAAGGCGATGGGGCCGTTTGGCCACAATCTGACTCGTTGCTTCGTGTTTTCCTACTCGGTCTTTTGCTGCCGATTTACACAATTACCGGATACGATGCCTCGGCTCATACTTCGGAAGAGACGAAGCGTGCTGCTCATTCTGTTCCGCGTGGCATTGTTTCGTCGATTATCTGGTCGTCGATTGCAGGATGGGTTATGCTTTGTGCATTCGTCCTCATGATTCCTGACATGGACGAAGCGGCGAAGCAGGGCTGGAATGTCTTTTTCTGGGCAATCAATGAGCGGATGAACCCAACTTTCGCTACCGTGCTTTATATCGCGATCTTCGTATCACAATTTTTGTGTGGACTGGCGACAGTCACGTCGGCGTCACGCATGATCTTTGCCTTTTCGCGCGACGGAGGCCTACCATTCTCGAGTATGTTAGCGAGTGTTAGTAAGACACATCGTACACCAGTATCGGCAATTTGGACGGCATCGATTCTGTCGGTTCTGTTCGTTTGGGGAACGACGGTCATATCTATTGCGGGTGCATCGGCCTATACGATCGTCGTTTCCTGTACCGTTATTTTCTTGTTTCTCTCATTCACTGTTCCAATTGCACTTGGCTTCTTCGCCCACGGGACATCAAAATGGGACAAGATGGGTCCGTGGGATTTAGGCCCCGGACTGTTCAAGCTGGTTGCTTTCCTTTCGGTCCTGGCGATGGCGCTTATCTTTTATGTCGGAGTGCAGCCACCGAACGATTGGGCGCTTTCGATAACAATTGGCTTCCTTGTTTTAACAGCACTTATTTGGGTGCTATTTGAAAATAAGCGCTTCAAGGGGCCACCGATTGGCGACGTGATTGCGAAACGTCAGTCCGAAATTGCTGCGGCTGAAGCTGCGGTTGGCGAAAAATAGGATACTTCCTGCTTGCATGAAGCCGTGGCCGCGGGTTTTATAGCCTGCGGCCACCCTACATTTGAATCGTGTTGAAAGCTCCCATGAACCTACCTTTAAAAATTACATCTGCTCAAGAAGCTTTAGAATTTGTTCGTGAACGCGACTTGCCGTACGTCCGAGTGGGCCTTTTTGACATCGATGGCGTATTTCGTGGCAAATACATTAATCGGGATAAATTTGAGAGCTCGCTGGAAAAAGGTCTCGGTTTTTGTGATGTCGTGGTCGGCTGGGACTCAAACGACCAGCTTTACGACAATGTAAAAGTGACGGGTTGGCATACGGGATACCCAGACGCTGCCGTCCGTCTTTTGCCAGACACGATGCGATTAATCCCGTTTGAAGATGATCTACCCCTGTTTTTGTGTGAGTTCGCAGACAAGTGGGAGGACGTTTGTCCTCGCGGTACATTGCGGCGCGTGCTGAAGCGTGCGGCTGACATGGGCTTCAATGTGAGCGCGGCTGCCGAATTTGAATTTTTCCTATTTGAGGAAACGCCCCACACGGTGCGGGAAAAAAATTATAAAAATCTCAAAAATATAACGCCTGGGTTCTTTGGATACTCAATGTTGAGGAGTTCTGTTCACGCTGATTTTTATCGTGATCTCCTTGACCTTGGACGGAAAATGAATTTCGAAATTGAGGGCCTTCATACCGAAACGGGCCCTGGCGTTTTGGAAGCCGCAATTAAGGTTGGGGATGCTTTATCTGCCGCCGACAAGGCCGCTTTGTTCAAAACTTACACCAAAGTGCTCGCGCAAAAGCGCGGGTGGATGGCCTCCTTTATGGCAAAATCGTCGCATGAATGGCCGGGACAATCAGGTCACCTGCATCTCTCGTTGCAGGATAGAGAAACCGGGCGCGGGTTGTTTTATGATAACTCAAAGCCGTATTCGATATCGGATACGATGCGGTGGTTTGTGGGAGGTCAACAAGCTTTAATGCCGGAACTTCTGGCTATGGTAGCCTCGACGGTAAATTCATATTCACGGTTGATCCCGGGATTTTGGGCACCGACGGACTCCGCTTGGGCGGTTGATAATCGGACAACGGCATTGCGCGTCATCGAAGGCTCAGAAAAGTCCCAGCGCGTCGAGTATCGCGTTGCCGCAGCTGATATTAATCCATATTTGGCGCTTGCCGCGGCAATTGGCTCAGGTCTATGGGGGATTGAGAATAAAATTGAGCCGGGTGAGCCTCAAACGGGAAATGCCTATGAGGCAAAGCTTCCGAAAAATCGCGCGCTACCGCGTACCTTGTGGGAAGCGGCGCAAAAGCTAAAGGCTTCAAAGGCGGGCCGTGACTTGTTTGGTGACGCCTTCGTCGACCATTATGCCGCAAGCCGGGAATGGGAAGAGCGCGAGTTTCGTCGTGCAATTACCGACTGGGAAATGCAGCGTTATTTCGAGATTATTTGAATTCAACAGTGAGAAGATGATGACTGATATTGTTTGTACGTCGCCGATAGACGGCACGGAAGTGGCCCGCCTTACCTCAGCGTCGGCGAGTGTTATTGAGGCGACGTTGAAAGACGCTCGCAGCGCTCAAAAAATTTGGTCGAAAGTTCCCTTGGCTGAACGCGCCGCGAAATTATCAGCCTTTGTGGATGCAATGCTTGCGATGAACCAAGATGTTGTGCCTGAAATTGCACAGCAAATGGGTAGGCCTGTAAAATGGGGTGGCGAGTTCCGGGGTTTTGAGGAACGCGCACGCCACATGATAAAGATTGCACCAGAAGCGCTTGCCCCCATTGTCCCAGAAATAAAGGCGGGTTTGACGCGCTACATTGAAAAAACGCCGGTTGGCGTCGTCCTCGTTATTGCGCCATGGAATTATCCTTATTTGACAGCTGTTAACTCTGTCGTCCCGGCCTTGATGGCGGGAAATGCTGTTATTCTAAAAGCGGCTGCTCAGACCATTTTGGTCGGCGAGCGTTTTGCAAAAGCAATGATTGCAGCAGATTTACCAAAGGGTCTATTTACCAATCTTGTTCTGACGCACGAAGATACGTCGCGCATCCTTTCTTCTGGTGCTATTGATCATTGTAATTTTACCGGTTCCGTTGCCGGCGGACGTGCCATTGAAAGATCGGCAGCAGGAACATTTACAACACTTGGACTTGAATTAGGTGGGAAGGATCCCGCCTATGTTCGGGCCGATGCTAATTTTGATCATGCCGTTGAGAATTTAGTTGATGGCGCTTTTTTCAATTCGGGACAATGTTGCTGTGGGATTGAGCGGATTTACGTCGATGAAAACCTATATGATCGCTTCGTCGATGCCTTTGTCGCTCTGACCAAAACTTATAAATTAGGCAATCCCTTGGATGAAACGACAACGCTTGGCCCAATGGCTACGGCCAAAGGAGCAGAAATCGTACGTGCTCAGATTAAGGAAGCGGTATCAAAGGGAGCGAAAGCGCATATTGATCCAAGCCTATTCCCTCAAGATAAAGGCAACGGGACTTATCTGATGCCGCAAGTTCTCACGAATGTTGATCACTCGATGAGTGTGATGATCGAAGAGAATTTTGGACCAGTTGTCGGCATTATGAAAGTCAAGGATGACGCCGAGGCTATTCGTTTGATGAATGATAGTCCCTATGGTTTGACGGCCGCCATTTGGACGCAGGATGAGGCCGCGGCGGCCTCTATTGGGCGGGAGATTGAAACAGGCACCGTTTTCATGAATCGGTGTGACTATCTTGACCCGGCATTGGCTTGGACCGGTGTCAAGGATACGGGTCGTGGTGTTAGCCTCTCGGAGATCGGCTACGACATGTTAACCCGCGCCAAAAGCTATCATCTGCGTACGATTTGAATGGAATAAGCAATGACACAATCACCGATCGCTAATTGGAATTATCCAACCGCAATAAAATTTGGCGCGGGCCGAATTAAGGAATTACCGCAGATCTGCAAAGATCAAGGCTTTAAGAATCCACTTCTGGTAACGGATCCGTTTTTAGCAACACAGAAAATGACGCATGATGTTGTTGCTGCTCTCAAGGCGTCCGGAATTGGCGTTGCGGTATTTTCAGACATCAAGCCAAATCCGGTTGATAGTAATATTGAAGCCGGATTGAAGGTCCTAAAGTCGGGCGGCCACGATAGCGTGATCGCGTTTGGCGGCGGATCGGGATTGGACGCGGGAAAAGTTATAGCCTTCATGGCAGGCCAGTCCCGTCCAATGTGGGATTTTGAAGATGTTGGTGATTGGTGGACCCGCGCAGATCCGAAGGGAATTTTTCCGAATATAGCTGTGCCCACGACTGCGGGCACCGGTTCGGAAGTGGGGCGTGCTGGTGTCATCACACAAGAGTCGACGCACACCAAGAAAGTTATCTTTCATCCTTTGATGATGCCAAAGGTAACGATTTGTGATCCGGAATTAACGGTCGGAATGCCTTCTAAAATTACCGTTGGAACGGGTATGGATGCACTCGCTCATTGCCTAGAAGCCTATTGTTCGCCGTTTTATCACCCTATGGGTGAAGGCATTGCCGTTGAAGGCATTCGCCTTGTCAAAGAAAATCTGCCGCGCGTGTTTAAGGATGGAAATGATATTGAAGCACGCGCGCATATGATGTCGGCTGCTGCAATGGGCGCGACTGCATTTCAAAAGGGTCTCGGGGCAATTCATGCGCTTTCCCACCCTGTAGGTGCTTTGCACGATACCCATCATGGTATGACGAATGCGGTCTTTATGCCTTATGTATTAGTGTTCAATAAACCTGCAATCGAAGCAAAGATTGCGCGACTAGCAGCGTTTATCGGGCTTGAGCCAAGTTTTGACGCCTTTTTAAATTGGATTCTTGAACTTAGGAAACAACTTGGGGTGCCGCACACGCTGAAAGAGTTTGGGGTTGAGTTGAACAATCTGGATGCGATGTCGAAGATGGCACCAGAAGACCCGACGGCTGGCGGCAATCCTGTACCACTGACTGAAGCTGTGGCTCGTATGTTATTTGAGAAAACCTATCGGGGCGATCTTTAAATCTTAGATAGGGCAAGCGCCAGGGTCTGCGTGTCGGTTATAGACCGCAGGCCCAAGCCTCACATCCGTGAGGCGATAGAGAACGAAATTTTCAATGATGGTGTCTCCGAATTTGCGAGATACCGTGCCGATGCGCTCTGCCGTTCCATAACAATCTTTATGAGCCGCAAGAAATCCCGCTCCCTCGTCGGCCCAATCGATAAATAAAGCTGGCCTCTTGATTAAATTTGGATCGGGAGAGGGTAAGAATCCGTACCGAATGCGTTCATTCATCTGAATGACTTCTGATTTTCCACGCAAGGCAAAACTCAACGCGCCAGTGTGTTCATAGGTGCCGGTGGCAATCCAAGATGTACCTGTCTCCTTTTGTTTTTCGATAAGCTCATCGCCTAATTCTGACCAACCTTGAGTCAGCATGGCCGGGTTACGTGACGGATCAATTGGAATAAATGGGTGTAAGATTTCAATAAATAGGATTGCACCAATTCCATATCCTACAATAACGGCCCATTTATTTAGCCGCGGTCTGTTTACTTGCTCAGCCGCCCAGGCTGCTAAAATGGACAAAGCTGGCATGAGGGGTGCTGGCCAATTGCCGTTCACGCGGTCATGCAGAGAATGGAGCATAAGATAGGCGATAAAGGGTAATGAGGTAGCAATTAAAAACACTTGGCTTGACTCAGTTTGCCGTCGAATTGCCATGAGTCCGCGTCCGACCCCGATAAACGCGATAAGCCCGATAATAGGTGTCATTAAGAGCCATTGAACACCCACTAGCTCAAAGAAATGACTTGGATTGAATTCCTCGCCAACGGTTCGCCCAAGCTGTTTGGTAAACGAAACGAAATCATGATTGGCGTTCCATAAAAGTACTGGGAAAAACAGGGTAATGGCCAATACGCCGCCCACCCATGTCTGCCAGCTCTTAAACCAGTGCCTCTGACTAGGAACTATAGCAAGCCAAAGCAGTATACCGGCACCCATAAAGATGCCGGAATATTTCGATAAAAGGCCTAGCCCGGCGACGAGCCCAATAGCGAGCCACCATCGAGCGTCGACCGAGTGTCTAAGTTCGGCCACCGCCCAAAGGGTTAAACCCCAGAAAAAGACACTTGGTATATCGGGAGTGATAACGATGGACCCGACGCTTACGATCAGTATGGCATTAAAGTAAATGACCGCTCGATCGGCAATTGTATCGCTAAACAGTAGATAGGCTGTTCGCCATAACAAGAGCGACCCAATCCCTGCAGATAGAGGGGCGAGAAGGCGAACTCCTAGACTATTATCGCCCAATGTGAAGCGACCGACTGCGATCCACCAGGCGACCATGGGTGCATGATCATAATACCCAAATGAGGGGGCCAATGACCAAAGTCGGTAATAGGCTTCATCAAACACCAAGCCGCTTTTTGCTGCCAAGTACAACCGAAGTAATGTGATGCCCGCAATCAGAGATAGAATTCGGGAATTTGGAAGAAATTGTGTAGAAGTTCTAGGCATTTAGGCAGCGGCTCCTAGCTTAAAAATTGACGTCACCATGGCACCGCCATCCTTTTTCGTCCATCGCAACCGTCCGGAGGTTGAAAGATGTTAATGAGTATGCAAAGGTTAATCACGATTTATTTGTGTAAAATTCGGTAACGTTGCGCTGTTTCTAGCCGTATTTAGACGGCGCGATAAGAGTATGATGGACGGAAAGCGACCCTCTTCATGGTGGATGGATCTTACCAGGCTAGTCTGCCTGCCGTGGTCGAGGGCGGCAACCAGACTAGGATAACGCGAACGGACGAGCCGCCGATAGAGGGGCGTTTCGAGCGTGCTTTCGACGGTGAGAACGAGTTCGTACGGGAACCACCGATCGAAATCGTCATAAATCCGCAAGAAATTCGTGAAAAAATTCTTCATTATCTTGGTGCCGTATTGGCCCGATGCTGGATTGACAGGGGATTGCTCGACGAAATTGAACGCGATGCCCATCGTACCTTACGCCATTTAGGCATCCTTTTGCCGGATGAGATCGAAATTAAAGTTGAACGCACGAATAAGGACCGGCCGAGGCTCGTAATATTTGAGCAGGACGAAGGCCGCCGCTTCCGTCGTCGGATTTGCTATCTTCAGTTAATCATGATGGCCGGTAAATAAGCACGCTTGGCCAGATTAGGCGCTCGTGTTGGTGCTATGATCTTACCTAAATTATTCTTAAGATCTTGCCTCGGCTCTTTGCATCGTCGGGGTGGCTATTGTGTTTTGTCCATTAAGTGACATTTCGCCTTTCGGCATTATTGTCATGCTAGTTGGATTATGTTTGGCTTCGTTGGCGCGCGGTTACTCTGGCTTCGGTTTTTCGGCTGTTTTGATTGCGAGTTGGTCCCTTATCACCGATCCCGCTAGAGCGATTGCCGTTACCGTTCTTCTTGAAATCACAGCAAGCATCATTCAGGCATTTTCGGTATGGAAACAAATTCCTTGGAAGCGAGTGCTCTTATTGATGGGTGGGGCCGTTCCCGGAATGCTTTTCGGCGTTTACGTTCTCACGACAGTTCCCGTTGACACGTTAAAACTCATCGTCGCGGTTTTTGTTCTAATAAGCGCTATATTGCTATCAATGGGTTGGAAGCTGAAGGCTCGTGCGAATAGTTTAGGTACGTTCGCCGTAGGAATCGCATCCGGTGCCGCCAACGGATCGATTGGGATGGGCGGCTTACCTGTCGCCTTATTTCTAACCGCTGATGGAGACAGTCCCGCTAAAATACGCGCCGCAGTCGTTGCTTATTTTTTCTTGCTGGATTTGCTTGGCTTTATTCTTTTCTCGAAAATTGGAATTATAAGTGTCGAGACCTTTTCAACAGCCGCACTCGCTCTCCCAGTGCTTCTTATCGGTATGTTTCTTGGAACGCGGCATTTTCTCGGCGCGACGCCGGAAGGTTTTCGGCGTGTGACATTATTTATGCTGATGGGCATTGCAATCATCGGGATCATTCGTACTCTGCTGTCTTGATCAGAGGAGACTATTCAAGATGCGTGATTTGCACGTCCCAGGGCGATCAGTGGCTTACGGTTCAAATGGTGCCGTTGCGACGTCACAGCAGCTTTCATCGGCGATTGCGATGGAAGTCTTGCGTCATGGCGGCAATGCAATGGACGCCGCTTTAACAGCCTCGGCTGCCCAATGTGTCATTGAGCCCCATAATACAGGAATTGGGGGTGATTGCTTCGCGCTCTATTGGCGGGCTGATCAGAAAAAGCTCTATGGACTCAATGGATCCGGATGGGCCCCTGCAGGGCTATCTGATACATTTCTTCTCGATCAGGGAATTCGATCAATTGGTCCTGAGAGTGTTCATGCCGTTACAATTCCTGGCGCAATTGATGCTTGGTCGCGTCTGCTAGCAGATCATGGCACAAGATCTTTTTCGGATATTCTCGCACCGGCCATCGATCTCGCAGAAAGCGGGTTTCATGTGCACGAGCGCGCTGCTGCCGATTGGCATGAAGAAGTTAGTAAATTGTCCAATGATGAAGGTGCACGAACCCAATTATTGATGAATGGAAGGGCTCCTAAGGCGGGTGAGCGGATTCGGTTTCCGGCGTTGGCTGCTACGCTTCGCCTTTTGGCAAAGGAAGGGCGCGATGTTTTTTACAAGGGGTCAATTGCTCAGGATTTGGTGACTTTTTTAAATTCTAAAGGTGGCACTCATTCGCTCGCAGATTTCGCGGAATTTGAAACCCACTATGTCGATCCCATCCATGCCCATTATCGTGGTGTTGACCTTTACCAAATCCCACCTAGTGGTCAGGGGTTGACCGCCTTGGTGCTTCTCAGAATTCTAGATGGCTTTTCGTTTAAGGGATTAGATCCATTTGGCCCGGATCGGTTTCATTTGCAGATCGAGGCAACCCAACTCGCTTATTCTGTTCGAGATGCTTTTGTTGCGGATCCAGCCTTTGCGCATGTCCCAGTTCATGAATTGCTCTCAGATCCTTTTATCGCGTCTCTGCGAGATAGGATTGACCTCAAAAAGGCGTCACCAAATCTATCTCACGTTGAAACTAATTTCCAAAGAGACACGATTTATCTGACCGTCGCGGATAAGTGGGGCAATGTGTGCTCTTTTATCAATTCACTTTATTTCTCGTTTGGAACCGGCATGGTCAGCCCGAAAACGGGTATTACGGTGCAAAACCGTGGCGCATGCTTTAGAGTAGAGCCGGGTCATCCAAATAACGTCGCGCCTAGAAAGCGCCCGCTCCATACGATCATTCCCGCTATGACGATGAAAGACGGAAGGCCTTGGCTGTCATTTGGCGTGATGGGTGGAGCCTATCAGCCTGTTGGCCAAGCCCATATCATGCAAAATCTCATTGATTTTGAAATGAATATTCAAGAATCCTTTGACGCTCCGCGTGGTTTCCGCCGCCTTGATTGTTTTGAGGGCGAGAGAGGTATCACAGATCATGTGATGCTTGATTTGGCGATGCGTGGTCATCCCGTTACCCGGCCCGGATTGCCCTTAGGAGGCGGACAAGGAATTTTGATCGCCCCGGATGGTTCTTACGCTGTGGGGACAGATCCGCGTAAAGATGGCACGGCGCTCGCTTACTAGGGTATGTTAGTCGCAATTTTGTAATTTGGATTGCCAACATGTAATCGCGAGGTGCTCAGCGCCCGCGAGTTCCTCGGCGGACATCATATGTTCGAGCTCGTTACGTGATTTGATGGCGGATTGAACGGCGACAATCCGGTCCGGCGCGTTATTGGTGAGCGCGCTAGCGGCTAGGCTAGTCCACATAAAGGCCTTAGGATAGCTTTGCTCGACCCCATAGCCATAGCGATAGAGCTCCCCCAATCCAGCCTGGGACGCAATATCACCTTTGGCGGCCGCAAGTTTAAACCATTGAAATGCCTCGTCAAAATTCTGTGAGACGCCGCCGCCTTTTCGATAAATTTGTGCGAGATAGCGTTGCGCTTCAGTAGCACCCTGTTCGGCACTATTTCGCAGTAAGGCAATCGCGGTATCGGGATCGTAATAGGAGCCAGCTTTATCGAGATAAATGTCGGCAAGTACCAATGAAGAACCGATGTGGTGCTTTTCTAATGCTAATTTAAGCCAGCGGACGGCTATTTTTTTATCAGCTGCAACACCGCGGCCGGACAGATACATTAACCCGAGACGAAATTGTGCTTCAGGGTCTCCTTGCGTTGCCGGTGGAGTCCATAATTTTACGGCACCACTTTCGTCGCCTCGCAAAAGCGCATTTTGCCCATCGCTTATCGGATCGGCTAAGGCTGCTTGATTGCTAATCATCAATCCAGCAACCAAGGCGATTTTAGGTAGACGACGAAAAATACGCGTTACTACACACAACAGGGGCATTTACCGGCTCGAATAAATATAGTGATGGACACGAGACTTTCTTGCGCCATTCGCACTATATTCGCCATAAGTCGTAATAAGTGAAAGAGATTATTTGTAATTACGGCGCTATTTTGCCGCAATCCTTATCCAGACAGGCTTTCGTTAGGCCTTCCAACCACTAAATTCTGCGAAAGCATATCATGACTTCAAATTCAAAAAACACGACTGACGCGACGGTTAGCGTCTGGGATCTTGGCGTCCGCGTTTTTCATTGGAGTCTTTTGATTGCCGTCTTTGTTGCCGCGTTGACCGGGTTTTTTGGCTCACCCGACTCTCTCGGGATACATTTAGCAGCCGGTGTCACAATAAGTTTTTTAGTCCTTTTTCGCGTCATTTGGGGCTTTTCGGGATCAACTTACGCCCGCTTTCGTTCGTTTTTGTTTGCTCCTGACGCTGCAATTAAAAGAATTAAGGATATGATGGCCCATCGCCATGTGCGCTATCTTGGCCATAACCCGCTCGGCGCTTGGATGATTTTTGCGCTTCTTGTTACGCTGTTGCTCATCGTTTCAACTGGCGCGGTCGTTTTAGGTGGGGTTTTCAAACAGGGGCCTTTGGCCTTCACGACCAGTTTTGCGACCGGGCGGTTAGTTCAGGAAATTCATCAAATCTTCGCCTTTGGCCTTTTAGGCCTTATCAGTTTGCATATGGCAGGGGTTGTTTACGAAACCATTATTGGCAAAGAAACGCTTATATCCGCCATGATAACGGGTAAAAAGCCAAATATATCAGATGTTTCTCAACCACGTGCTGTCCGGGCTAAACCTCTTGTTGCCTTGGTGACATTTGTGGCTTTTGGGCTAGGCGGAACATTTGGCGTTGCGAGTTTTGCTGCTCGTCCTGCGCTCGGTGTGCCAGTTGCTGCACTCGATCCGCTTTACGCCAAAGAGTGTGGCGCGTGTCATTTCGCGTACCATCCCAGCATGGGGACGGCGACCCTGTGGGATGGCATTTTAAGTCATCTTGATCAGCATTTCGGCGAAGATGCGAGCCTTTCTGAGCCTATCCGTGCCCAATTGGCGGCCTATCTTAAGGAAAACTCGTCGGAGCATTGGGATACGCGTGTTGCTCATGTCTTAGCGACCGCTAACCCGAAAGAGCCGCTTCGATTTACGGCGACGCGGTTTTGGACGCGGATGCATCGTGAGATTCCGGATAAGGTATTTGCCTCTAAAGCGGTGGGCTTTAAGGGGGCGTGCAATGCCTGCCATAGTGACGCAAAAACCGGGCTGTTTGCTCCACAAAACCTTGAAATTCCAGAGGAAGCACATCTATGAAAAATCGTCTTTTTGTAACCTTTGCGCTTGTCGCGTTGATGCCCATGATTGCTTATGCGGGGGCGGCGCAAAAGCCGATTATTGATAGTTATTTAGCGGCAGCAAAGGCAGAAAATGCAGCCTTTTCAGGCTTTTCGGCCGAGCGCGGTAAGACCTTTTTTCTAGCGAAACATGACGCTTCGGCGGATACGCCTTCTTGCACGACCTGCCATACGGCGGACCCTACAAAGGCTGGACAGAGTAGGGCTGGTAAGGAGATTGCTCCGATGGCGGTTTCAAAGACCCCTGACCGTTTTACCGATGCCGAGAAGGTTGAAAAATGGTTCACTCGGAATTGTCAGAGTGTCTTGGGCAGGGCTTGCACGGCGCAGGAAAAGGGTGATTTTATCACTTTTATGTCGAGCCTTTAACTCATTGATTAAACAGGATTTTATGATGAATAAACGCGTTTCAATCGGTGCTTTTTCCGCCCTTATTTTAGGCCTTTCTTTGGCACTGGTTGGAACCGGGAATTCGGCTTTGCCGCAGGTTGAGCCCGCTTATGTTAAGGAATGTGGGGCGTGTCATATCCCTTACCCGGCGCAATATTTGCCAAAGCGCTCGTGGGAGCGGATTTTGGGCTCTTTGGACAAGCATTTTGGCGAAAATGCCACGCTTTCACCCAAAGCGCTGACGCCGATCAAGACCTATCTCGATTCTCACGCGGCGGATTCGGCGGCCGGAAATCCGCGCATTATGCGTGACGTTGGAGTGAATATAATGCCACTTCGGATAGTAGAAATGCCCTTTTGGATACATATCCATCGCAAACAGATAGATCGACATGCATTCGATAATCCAAAGATAAAGAACGCCGGCAATTGCGGCGCGTGCCACCGGGGTGCGGCAAATGGTAAGTTTGGTGACGACGATTAGAGAATGCTGCAATATACCGATTGACCATTCCTCAAGGTGAAGAGTAGCCTCTCGTTGACGTCGGCTCCGCAGAATGGGCCGGTCATACAACTGGAGGAAATCAGATGAGCGATATTACACGCACAAGTCGTCGTGACCTTTTGAAGCTGGCGGCCATCGGCGCTGCTGGTGCTGCCCTGCCGATGCCCTTCATCACCCGCGCCCGCGCCGATAACAAGCGCATCGCGATGGTCGTGAAGAACCTCGGTAACTCTTATTTTGACGCTTGCGCCAATGGTGCAAAACAGGCGGCGAGTGAAGTCGGTGGTTTTGAAATCATCTATACCGCACCAACCAAGGCAACCGCTGAAGACCAGATCGCGATTATCGATTCTCTCATTGCGCAGAAGGTCGACGGTATTATCGTTTCGGCCAATGATGCGAATGCCCTTGTGCCGGTCGGCAAGAAGGCCGCATCGCGCGGCATCAAGGTCATCTCGTTTGACTCGGCTATCGCGAAAGATGGTCGCATCATGCATCTGAACGCTTCCTCGACGCCTTTGATTGGCGCCAAGCAAGTGCAGATGATTGCCAAGACGCTGAAGGGCGAAGGAGAAGTTGCTATTCTCTCTGCTGCTTCCACCATGACGAACCAGAACTCCTGGATCGCCGCCATGAAGGAAGAATGGAAGAAGCCAGAATACGCCAAGATGCCTTTGGTCGCGACCGTTTATGGCGATGACCAAGACGATAAATCCTATCGCGAAATGCAGGCTCTCGTGAAAGCACATCCGAATTTGAAGGGTGTTATTTCACCAACCACGATTGGTATTCGCTCAGGCGCTAAAGCGATTATCGATGGCGGCTTGATTGGTAAGGTTTACATTACCGGCCTTGGCCTTCCTTCTGAAATGAAGGACGCCGTGTTGAAGGGTGCTTGCGATAGTTTCGCGATCTGGAATCCGGTTGAGTATGGTTATTCGTCAACGCAAATCATGATCAATATCTTGAATGGCGCCGATGCAAGCGCTGGCAAGACGGTCAAGATGGGCAAGAAGGGCGAAACGAAGATTGGTGACGATGGCGAAGCCGCAATGGGCGAGCCTTTCGAGTTCAACAAGTCGAACGTCGAAGAATTCGCGAAAATTTTCTGATCACGATCGTTCTTGAAAAATGTAAGCCATTCGGCGGGGCTTAGGTCCCGCCGAGTGTGCCTTTAAATGACCCTTGAAGAATTGGCTGCTGTGACCACGTCTCAACCCGTCCTTTCTCTTTCGCATGTTTCGAAAAGCTTTCCGGGCGTGCGTGCTTTGCATGATGTTTCATTTGCGCTCTACCCGGGGCAAGTGACGGCTTTGATCGGCGAAAACGGTGCCGGCAAATCAACCATCGTCAAAATTCTAACTGGCATTTACGTGCCCGATGAAGGCCACATCAATGTCGGCGGAAAGGTTCAGCATTTTTCATCGCCGCGCGATTCATGGGCTGCAGGCATTGCCGCTATTCATCAAGAAACCGTGATGTTTGATGAATTAAGCGTCGCTGAAAATATTTTCATGGGCCATATGCCCGGCGGACGTTTGATTGATTGGCGTGAGACCAAATCGCGCGCGCGCGAATTACTCGCTCGAATTGAAGCCGATTTTGATGCTGATGCGCCGCTTAAGACGCTATCGGTTGCGCAAAAACATATGGTCGAGATTACGCGTGCTTTGAGCCATGATGCCTCTGTTATCATTATGGATGAGCCAACGGCGGCTTTGTCGCGCCACGAGATTGACGAGCTGTTTCGGATTGTTGCGCAACTAAAAGCGGAAGGCCGATCGATTATTTTCATCTCGCATAAATTCGATGAAATTTTTAGGCTCTCGGATCGCTGGGTTTGCTTGCGCGATGGCGAAAAAGTTGGCGAAGGAATGACGAGCGATGTGTCCGAGCCGGACCTTGTAAGGCTGATGGTTGGGCGACCGATTGATCAAGTCTTTCCGAAGCGGGATATTCCAATCGGTGACACGATATTGGAAGTGAAAGGCCTGACCAATGCCACCGAATTTGCCGATATCTCCTTCACGCTCCGCAAGGGTGAAATTTTAGGCCTCTACGGACTTGTTGGGGCCGGCCGATCAGAAGTGATGCAATGCGTATTCGGCATGAGCCAGGCCACACGCGGTACGGTTATGATGGAAGGTAAAGCGCTTACTATTCACGAGCCGATTGACGCTATTCGTGCAGGCATTTCTTACGTGCCCGAAGACCGTCAAGATCAGGGCGCTTTCTTGCCGCTTGGCATTCGCGAAAACATCACAATGGCTTCGCTCGCGGGCCATGTAAAAAGCTTTTTATTATCCGGTGCATCCGAACGCACGGCGACGCATGCTTTAGGCGGCAGGCTTTCGGTGAAAGCCGCGCATTGGGAGCAAGTTTTGGGTGAACTTTCAGGCGGTAATCAGCAAAAGGTTGTGATTGCCAAATGGCTCGCCACCAAGCCCAAAATAATCATTCTCGATGAGCCAACCAAAGGCATTGATGTGGGCTCAAAAGCAGCGGTGCATGATTTTATCGGTGAGCTCGCCGAAGAAGGCCTAGCCGTTATTTTGGTAAGCTCTGAATTGCCGGAAATTATGGGTCTCTCGGACCGGGTGATTGTGATGCATGAAGGCCGTATCGCCGCGCAATTTGAGCGGGGTAAGGGAACAGGTGCTGCTGCGTGGAGCGCGGAAGCCATTGTGGCGGCTGCTACAGGCGGGCCTCTTCAGGAGCATGCGGCATGAGCCTCCTCTTACGCTATCGCGAGGCTATTTTGGCGCTCATCATCGCTTTGATGGTGTTGGGGATTAGTCTTTACGCGCCGCCTTTCGGAACACTCTCCAATGGTGTTGGCGTTCTGAATGATACGGCGTTTTTGTTTATGATGGCTTTGGCGCAGATGATTGTGATTCTGACGCGGGGTATTGATTTATCGGTTGCCGCCAATCTTGCTTTAACCGGCATGTTGACGGGCATGTTCAACATGGTGTTTCCCGATTTGCCTGCCCTTATCTATGTGGCTTTGGCTTTGGTGGTTGGCGGTGGCTTAGGCCTGATTAATGGTTCCTTGATTGCTTTTTTACGCATTCCACCGATTGTTGTTACCCTCGGAACCTTGGCGATTTTCCGGGGTACGATTGTGGTTGTTGACGGTGGCTCGCAAGTCAATACGTCTGATATGAGCTCTACCTTTGCGGGCTTTCCTAAACTTGAACTCTTTGGCCTATCGAGTGTGTTTTGGATTGCAGCTATTGTGGCGGTTCTCGCATGGTTCTTTCTGGGCCAAACGCGTTCTGGCCGTGGGCTTTATGCGGTGGGCGGTAATCCAGTAGCGGCGCGTTATTGCGGCATTAGCCTGCCTTTCCAGCAAATGCTCGCCTATGGCATTTCGGGTGCCGTTGCAGGCATGAGTGGCTATTTGTGGGTGGCGCGCTATGGCGTGGCCTATGTGGAGATTGCATCGGGCTATGAGCTGACGGTAATTGCGGCTTGCGTGATTGGCGGCGTATCGATTGGTGGCGGCGTGGGTACGGTTGCAGGAACATTATTAGGCGCTTTGTTTATCGGCGTTATTGTGAATGCGCTGCCAGTGATGCAGGTCTCGCCCTTTTGGCAAATGGCGATTTCGGGTGCGGTTATTCTTGCCGCCGTGATTATCAATGCTCGCGCCGAAGGGCGTGCTTTAAAGCTTATTTTGCCTGAAGCGCGGCGCGCTGCCGCGCAAGCCAAGCGTTGAGGGGGCGGCGATGAGTGATCCTTCCATTCAAGCGACCGCTTCGCGTTATACGGTAGCCGACCGCGCGCCTCGCAAAGTGTCCACCGTCTTGCTGCGTTGGGAAAGCATTTTGGTGATGATGCTGGCGGCTGTCATTATCGGCAATACGCTTAAATCGCCCTATTTTCTTGATCCGTTTAATCTCGCCGATGCGACCTATAATTTTTCTGAAAAGGCTATCATGGCGCTGATTATGGCGCTTTTGATTCTGGTGCGTGAAATTGATCTATCGGTTGCAGCCATTGTAGCACTCTCATCGCTTGCGATTGGCTATATGGGGGTTGCGGGCTATGGGCCTTTTGCTCTGATTGTGACAGGGCTTGCGGTTGGTTTGTTGTGCGGTGCGTTTAACGGGTTTCTTGTAACGCGATCGGGTGTTCCCTCCATCGTGATTACGATTGGCACGATGTCGCTTTATCGCGGCATTGCGCAGGTGAGCTTAGGCGATCAGGCATTGACGGCTTATCCGCAGCGCTATTTGGATCTCGGCCAAAGCTATCTCTTAGATTGGCCGCCAACCCCTTTGTCGTTTTTTCTGTTTCTTGTTTTAGCGGTATGTTTCGCGGTATTTTTGCACAAGACCGCTGCAGGTCGTCAGCTTTTTGCGATAGGCGCTAATCCGGTAGCCGCGCGCTTTTCTGGTATTCGGGTTGATCGGATCAGGCTCATTTTATTCACCATTTCTGGCCTGCTCGCGGGGTTGGGTGCCGTGCTTTTAACCGCGCGTATTGGCGTGATGCGACCCAATATCGCGCTCGGTTGGGAGCTTGATATTATCACCATGGTAATTTTGGGCGGCGTTGCGATTTCAGGCGGCGTGGGCACGATTGGTGGCGTGGTGCTTGCGGTGTTTGTGCTTGGCCTTGCGACCTTTGGTCTTGCGCTGATGAATGTACCCGGCATCGTGATTAATGTGCTCTTGGGTCTGCTGTTGATTATATCCATTGCAGCACCGATTATCATTCGTGGGCAAAGCGGGAGACGATGATGGAGCGCTATGCCTTCAAAATGTTTCTCAATCCCGGGCAGCGCGACGCGTATAAAAAGCGTCATGATGAAATCTGGCCAGAGCTTGCGCATTTGTTGCGCGAGGCTGGTATTCGAAATTACTCGATCTTCTTAGACGAAGAAACGCATATTCTCTTTGGCTATCTTGAGCGATCCGATACGCATGGGATGGATCAATTGCCCGACCACCCAGTGATGAGGCGTTGGTGGGATTATATGAAAGATGTCATGCAAACGGATGCGACGGGTGCGCCGATTGCTATTCGAATAGGCGAAGTTTTTCATCTTGATTAGAACAATTAAATTGTAGGGAGTGTGTAACATGGAAATGAGAACGTTTACTACCCGAAATGGTGCTGTATTGCCCTTTTCTGTCGTCGGTTTTGGTACGGCACCGTTAGGCGATTTGTTTACCAAACTTGATGAAAAGACATCCATCGAGACCGTAGAAGCTGCCTATAAAGGTGGCGTAACAGTTTTTGATACGTCACCCCATTACGGCAACGGATTGGCGGAGGCTCGCGTCGGGTCGGGGTTACGCCATGCCGATCGCAAAAAGGTGATTGTGTCGACCAAGATTGGACGCGTCATGGACCCTTGGGCAAAGCCAGCGGCCGCACGATCTGATGTGATCTCGCCAGGTTTTGCCGGTGGCTTTCCTCATGCAGCACGGTTTGACTATTCGCGGGATGGTACGATGCGTTCGATCGAGCAATCTTTGCTACGCATGGGGCTGGATCATCTTGATATTGTACTCATTCATGACTGCGATATTTGGACCCACGGTGAAGTGGATGCCCCTATTCGGTTCAAAGAGGCTATGGATGGGGCTTACAAGGCGTTGGATGATTTGCGGTCACAAAGGGTAGTTGGTGCGATTGGCGTCGGTATCAACGAATCCTCCACAGCGACGAAATTTATTCGCGCGGGTGATTTTGACGTGACAATGCTGGCGGGCCGTTATTCGCTTCTTGTTCAAAATGCGCTGGATGAGTTTTTTCCGGTCGCTCTGGAAAAGAAAATGGGCATCATGTTGGCCGGTGTCTTTAACTCTGGCATTTTGGCCACGGGTGCTATTCCTAACGCAAAATTTGACTATGGTAATGCCTCGCCTGAAATTATGGATCGCGTTCGGAAGATCGATGCTGTCTGCAAGTCACATGGCGTTTCAATACGGCAAGCAGCCTTACGTTTTTCAATGTCCCATCCCGCCGTTGTTTCGGTTGTGTTGGGTGGCGTGAAGCCAGAAGAAGTTTTATCGAATATTGCGGACGCGGACGTTAGCGTGCCGGTTTCTTTATGGTCGGATCTCAAATCGGCAGGCCTCTTGAATGCGGCTGCCCCGACGCCAACGAAGTGATCCGCTCAATGAACGGCTTTGATCCAGCCAAGGCATTTTCCTTAACGGGTAAAGTAGCCGCGGTGACGGGTGGCGGAAAGGGTATCGGGCGGGGCGTGGGTATTGGCCTTGCCCGGTCTGGTGCATTTGTTCATATACTTGATCGTGATCTGGCCGCTGCAGAAGATGCCGTTTCAATGCTTACATGCGAGGGGCATCGTGCGAAGGCGCATCGCGTCGATGTCGGTGATGAGTCGGAGATTAATGCGGCGATGTCATCTATCGCCGCAGAAGGCGCGATTGATGTGCTTGTGAACAATGCGGGGCTCGCTATTAGGAAGCCGTCTGTTGACCTCTCCGTCGCAGATTGGGACGCGGTGCTGAAAGTAAATTTAACAGGCGTGTTTTTATGTGCGCGTGCAGCCGCACGCCATATGATCCCCAATAAGAGCGGTGCGATTGTTAATCTCGCATCAATCATGGGGCTATCAGGCGGCGGGCTTTATCCGAATATTTCCTATCAGGCGACGAAAGGAGCGGTGGTTAATCTCACCCGCGCTTTAGCGGTTGAATGGGCACCTTTTGGTGTGCGCGTGAATGCCGTAGCACCGACTTGGGTGCGGACGGATTTTATCAAGCCGCTCACGGATAATCCGGACTTGCTTGCGCGCATGAATGCGATGACGCCGCTTGGCCGTATCGCCGAGATTGACGAAGTCGTCGGCGGTATAGTCTATCTAGCAAGCCCGGCGGCCGCGATGGTCACGGGGCATACGCTTGCCATTGATGGCGGTTTTCTAGCCCAGTAGAGTAGGTTCATGAATAAGGTTCCAATGACGATCGCGGAGACAAAAGCCGCGGTTCAATCCGGTCGGTTGACGGCAGAGCAATCGGTGGCTGAGGCGCTCGAGCGGATTAACGCTTGGAATGGCAAGCTAAAAGCCTTTGTCACCGTTGATGGTGACCGCGCGCTGGCGGACGCGCGGCATCTAGACCATTTGGCGGCGATGGGTGTGCCGAAGGGGCCGCTTTTCGGCGTGCCTTTGGCGATTAAGGACATTATCGATGTCGCAGGGCTTCGCACCGGTGGCGGCTCGCTGACGCGCAAGGACGCGGCGGTGGCTCAAGCCGATGCCGAGGTGGTGACGCGGCTCAGGAATGCCGGTGCCGTCATTATGGGCAAGGTCGCGACGGTAGAATACGCCTTTGGCGGCTGGGGCTCGAATGAGACAGTGGGTGCGCCGCATAATCCGTGGGATCTGGAATGCGCCCGCGTGCCGGGTGGCTCCTCAAGCGGATCTGGTGTGGCTGTGGCTGCCGGTCTGGTGCCCGGCGCGTTGGGGTCCGATACCGGCGGGTCGATCCGGCTGCCCTCCTCCTTTGCGGGCATGGTGGGCTTGAAGACGACGGCGGGCTTGATCCCGAAAACGGGCGTGTTGCCGCTCTCCGATATTCTCGACACAATCGGTCCGATGACGCGGTGTGTGGAAGATGCCGCGATTTTGTTTGATGTATTGATGGGCCATGCGCCGGGCAGCAGTGTTCCGGCAAAGGTTGAGGCCAAAGAGGCGTTCCGCAATAAGCGGATTGGCGTTCCGGTCGATTTGGGCGTTTCGCTCCATCCGGATACGGCAAAGGTCTATGCTGATATACAGGAGCGCTTAAAGGCTGCCGGGGCGACGTTGGTGCCGGTGCGCTTTCCGACGAGTCTTGCGGATTATGCGGCGCCTTGCGGCATGTTTTTGGCGGTTGATTCCTATCGTCATTACGGCCCGCTTGCCGAGGAAGAGCCTAACCGTTTGGGCGATCCCGTCCGTAAACGCATGTTGAGCGGCAAGTCGGTAACCGCCGTGGATTACTCTAAGAATTTGGAGCGCCGCGAGCGCGAAAAGGCGGTGATTGCTGCCGTTTTTGAAACCGTCGATACGATTTTGATGCCATCAACGGCGATGCCGGCGCCTGTCCTTGGCGAACATCCGGAACATGACAGTCCCGCGGTCTTTACCCGTTTTGCTAATTATTTTGATCTGGCAGCGATTTCGCTCCCTGTGGGCCTGTCGAGCAACGGATTGCCGATTGCCATGCAATTTGTTGTGCCCGGTCTGGCAGAAGCCCGCGCGCTCGATCTGGCCTATCGGCTGGAAATGGCCGAAGGCGGCCCGATCCTCTGCCCACTTTTGGCGAAAATGGCCTGAGCGCTAAAATTTTTGATGGAGATCAAGGGTTCTAAGTCCGCATAAGGGCATAAGCTTTCAGACGACCATATAATACAAATTTAAATGTAAAATATATAAAAATACATTGAATTTAGTTTATTATCGGTCTATGCGTTAAATAGAAGAGATGTGGCACAGTGGATCGCGGACGATGAGCGCATTTGTGGAAGAAACCGTTACAAGCGTTCATCATTGGACGGAGACATTGTTCAGCTTTACGACGACGCGGAGCCGGTCGTTCCGTTTCCGCAACGGGCAATTCTCGATGATTGGCTTGCCGGTGGATGGTAAGCCGCTTTTGCGCGCCTATTCGATCGCAAGCCCCAATTATGCCGAAGAGCTCGAATTTTTCTCGATCAAGGTGCCGGATGGTCCGCTGACCTCGCGGCTCCTCAATATCGTGCCCGGTGATAAAATCATTGTCGGTCAAAAAGCGACCGGCACGCTGCTGCTCGATAATCTCCTGCCCGGAAAACATCTCTATCTCTTGGGAACAGGCACTGGCCTTGCGCCGTTTTTAAGCCTGATCCGCGATCCGGAAACCTATGAGAATTTCGAAAAAGTCGTGTTGGTCCACGGCACCCGCGAAGTAGCGGAATTGGCCTATGCCGATATGATTGAAAAGGAATTGCCGGAGGACGAATTCCTCGGCGATTTTGTGCGCGATAAGCTCGTTTATTACCCAACGGTGACGCGCGAGCCGTTTAGAAACCGTGGCCGTATTACCGATCTGATCGAGCAGAATGCTCTAACGGATGATATCGGCCTGCCGCCGCTCAACCCAGAAGAGGATCGCGTAATGGTGTGCGGTAATCAAGGTTTGAATACCGATATCGCAACGATCCTGAAGGCGCGCGGCTTTAGCGAAGGTAATAGCGGCGAGCCCGGCTCTTATGTGGTCGAGCGCGCCTTTGTTGATAAGTAAGCGTAAGGCGGCTCTTACTTACCCAAGCCGCCCATCAGCATATATTTAATCTCGACATATTCATCGATGCCGTGCATCGATCCTTCGCGGCCTATGCCGGATTCTTTCATGCCGCCAAAGGGGGCTTCGGCGGTTGAAATAATGCCTTCATTGATACCCACCATGCCATATTCGAGCGCTTCGCCTACGCGCCATACGCGGCCAATGTCGCGCGTGTAAAAATAGCAGGCTAGACCAAACTCGGTGTCATTGGCCATCGCGATTGCTTCTTCTTCCGTTTTGAAGCGGAAGATTGGTGCAACGGGGCCAAAGGTTTCTTCGCGTGCAACGAGCATATCGGGCGTTACATCGCGAATGATGGTGGGTTCAAAGAAGCTGCCGCCTAAAGCGTGGCGCTTACCGCCCGCCAGCACTTTGCCGCCTTTTGCGATGGCGTCGGCCACGTGTTCTTCGACCTTTTTGATGGCTTTTGCATTGATGAGTGGGCCAGTGGTTACGCCCTCGTCAAAGCCATCGCCAACGCTGAGTTTTTTCACGGCCTCAGCGAGCTTTTCGGTGAAGGCATCATAGACACCATCTTGCACAAGCATGCGATTGGCACAGACGCAGGTTTGTCCGGCATTGCGATATTTTGAGAGCATAGCGCCTTGAACGGCTGCATCGAGATCGGCGTCATCAAACACGATAAAGGGGGCGTTGCCGCCGAGTTCGAGACCAATTTTTTTAACGGTTGAGGCGCATTGCGCCATCAGCAATTTGCCAACGGCTGTTGAGCCCGTGAAAGAGAGTGCGCGCACGATGGGGCTTGATGTCATCTCCGCGCCGATTTCGCGCGCCTGTCCAGTCACGACCGAAAAGACGCCGGCGGGGATGCCCGCGCGTTCGGCCAATTCAGCGAGTGCGAGCGCGGAAAACGGTGTTTCCTCGGATGGTTTGACAACAAAAGTGCAACCGGCTGCGAGCGCGGGTGCCGCTTTGCGGGTGATCATCGCATTCGGAAAATTCCATGGCGTGATAGCCGCAACCACGCCTACGGGCTGGCGTATAACCACGATACGGCCATTTGGCCAAGGCGAGGGAACGGTTTCGCCATAAATCCGGCGAGCTTCTTCACCAAAAAACTCGACAAAGCTTGCACCATAGGCCACCTCGCCTTTGGCCTCTGCCAAAGGCTTGCCCTGCTCGGCGGTCATGATGCGGCCGAGATCGTCTTGATGTTCCATCATCAATTCGAACCACCGGCGGAGAATTTGGCCGCGTTGCTTGGCAGCCGTAGCCGCCCATGATTTTTGCGCCCTCTGGGCGGCTTCAATGGCTTGCGCCGTCTCTGCCTTACCGAGCGAAGGGATTGTGCCGATAACGGCACCTGAGGCGGGGTTTGTGACCTCGATACGCGTGTCTGAACCTACCCAGCGCCCATCAATATAGCTCTCTTGGCGGAAGAGGCTCTTTTCTTTGATCAAATTCGACAAAGGAGCGGGCGAGGAAACAGTCATGATAAACTCCAAAATGATATCGAGAACCCCGGCAGGGGCACGGCTTTAACGGCTTCCTATACCCTCAACGGAGGTTCTGCCAAGGGTTGCGAGAGGCAAATTCAAACTAAGTGAGTTTGAGCTCGCTTGCGGCCATGAGAAGGGCGGCCATATCAGGAAAAGAAGCATCCCGTGCGATGGCATCATCCACGCCATACCCCGCCTCGAAATGGCTGCCGCCTGTAAAGTGCCAAGCAGACATGCCAGCCGATTTGGCGGCGATTAGCCCGAAGGCGCTATCCTCAATCACCACGCAGCGTTCGGGTTTTACGTTCAAACGCTGTGCGGCATGCAGAAAAAGATCGGGCGCTGGTTTGCCATGTTTCACCATGGTCGCGCTGAAAACGTTCGGTCCGAAATAGGCGTCGAGTTTCGTCGTTGATAGAGAGTGTGCCGCGCGAACAGGATCACTGCTTGTCGCAACGCAGATTTTTGTCGTGAGTTTTTGAAGAAGGTTCTCGATGCCTTTGATAGGTTTGAGGTCTCTTTCAAAGCGATCAAATAAAGCCACACGAAGCGCTTCTTTGAAATCAGACGGGGGTGCCTTGCCAGTCTCGTCTCGAATGGCGACGACGGCTTGGTCGAAACTGCGGCCAACGAGCCGTTCAAAAAAGAAGCGCTCGGTAATGGCGATCTCATAACGCTTTAATGTATTGAGATAGACCGCAACGGTGAGGCTCTCGCTATCGACGAGGACGCCGTCACAATCAAAGATAACTAAGTCAAAATGGGGCACGATGATTTACTCGAGATTGGTATGACGGCCACGCATCGTCTCGGCGGTTTCGCTAAGCCGATCGCGGAGTTTAAGGATGACAAATTCAAAGAAAATCGTTTGTGCGATTTCAAAGAGGGAGCCCATGGGTAAAACAGAAACAGAGACGCTTTGATCATTCGCCATGGTTTGCGCGGGAATGACCGTTACACAATCTGCTTGCATGGGTGTCGTGCCATTTGGTTGCGACGTGATGACGGCGGTCTTGGCGCCATCTTCCTTAGCCACACGCATAAAGGCTTCGCCCGAGTTAAGATGTCCTGTACCGGCTGTGACGATCAAGAGATCGCCATTGCCGAGATGGGGCGTCGTCATATCGCCCAAGACGCTCACGTGAAGCCCCAAGTGAAAGAGGCGCATCGCGAAACCTTTGATCGCCAAACCTTCTCGACCGCAGCCATAAACTGCAATTTTATTGGCCTCAAGAATGGCGTTGATGAGGTTATCCGCTGCCTCATCCGGAATCGCGCGGAAGACCTGATGCAGTTCATCGAGTGCGGATGCACCGAGCGATGCAATGGAAGCTTGCATGAGAGAATCCTAATCCGGAATCGGGCGATTGAATAACGCCGCCTGCACAATTGCTTGGCTTTTGGGTGAATCTTGCCGGGCGATCGCGTTGGATAATCCGGCATGATTTTTTAGCTTTGCAACAACGGCCTGCATGGCTTCAACCGCTGCGATATTGGTCGCGCATTCCGCGACAGGATCAAGGCCTGCCGTATCGGGGAACGTATCGAAATAAATCACGCCCTTATAGCCGCATTGTTCGAGCACATGGAGAAGTTCGATGGTTTGGATGGGATGCACGGAACCTGCGATGAGACCGTCATCCCGTTTGCCGTAACCATCGTTTAAATGAACGCCAAGCAATTTGGAGTGGCGGGCGATGAGCGTTGCAGCATGGGCGGGCATTTCATCGGCATAAAGCACATGCGCAAAGTCGAGTGTAACGCCTGTGTTAGGGCGATTGATTTCTTTAATCGCCAATAGAGTTGTTGCAACATCGGGCATAAGACTAAACGAGCGTGGCTCATTGGGCTTATATTCGATGGAAATATCAATGGCAGGGTTATGCCGCGCGATTTCATCCATCGCGGCAATCGTATCATCCCACGCTTTTGCGTAATCGATTTGGAACGAGTAATCGAAACCATCTTGTCCCATCCAAAGCGTCATGAGATTGCCGCCCGCTTTGGCAAGCGAATCTAGGCCGCGCTTGGTGATATCAATGGCGTTGCGTCGCACTTGTTGATCGGGATGGGTAAAGGCACCGAGTTTGAAGCCAGGGTCGGTGTAATAGCGCATCGCGTAGCCGTTGAGGCGAACGCCTGATTGGGCGAGACCTTCGACAATTTCGGTTTCCGTGAAACCTTCAAGATGGTCTGGGAAATTGAGATCAACCGCGTTCAAGCCTTTAACGCTTGCGGCTCTTTGAACAAGATCGAGCGTGTTGGGTTTACGATTGAGACCGCGCCAATAATTGTTCGTATCGATTTTGAAGGAATTCAGTCGAGCGGCATAGCCTTGTTGCGTCGTCACGTTAAATCACGCCTTTTTTGAAAATGAAGCAGCCATACGGGCCGGGATCAGACGTTTGAACAATGGCAAAGCTTTTGGCAGCCGCTTCATAAAAATCAAAGCGCTCATAAGCCCCGATCTTAATCGAGCGACCTTCGGCTTTATTCACAATATCCTGCATCGTGTGGTGGATGGGTACGAGCTTCTCAGGATCTCCCACGACTTTCATGCGCATGACGGGCTCTTCGACAAAGGTGTCGAGCGGGAAGACGGAAAGGACGGCCTCGGCGGCGCGCGCGAGGTCGGCGCCAAAGAGTGACACAAGTTTGCCATGGGTCGTCTTGGCGGCCAGCGTCGATGCAGGGTGGTTGCGGTCGCATAAGACAATCTCATCACCATGGCCCATGGCTTTGAGCACATAGAGAAGGTCGGCGGTCAGGATCGGGTCGAGGCCTTTCAGCATCGCAATGCTCCTTAAAGAAATCGTTGGGATCAAAATCACAGATCTATCGGCAAGTTGCAATGACCTCTTGCTATGAAACACGTTTGACGATGGAGTCTTGAGCTCATACGATTGAAAAAAGACGATTTGGGGAGCGTTTTATGTCTAAGACCGGTGGCATCGCAATTCTTGGAATTTTTGTGGCCGATTTGGCCTTCAGGTCGGGCCGAATGCCAGCGGTTGGCGAAACCATTATGGGGTCCGGTTTTGCGATGGGGCCGGGTGGTAAGGGTTCCAATCAGGCGGTGGCGGCAGCGAGGGCCGGTGCGCCGGTGACTTTTATTTCGCGGCTTGGCCAAGATTCCTTTGGCGATATCGCAATGGCGACGTGGCAGAAAGAAGGGATTACCACCCGGGTCGCACGCTCGGATGATGCACCGACGGGAGCGGCTTTTATCTATGTGAACGACACGAATGGCGAGAACGCGATTATTGTTGTGCCCGGGGCTGCGGGCTTGATTTCGTTAGCTGATGTTGAGGCAGCGGCCGATTCGATCAGGAATGCAGCGGTTTTTGTGACGCAATTGGAGCAACCGCCAGAAGCCGCATTGCGCGCACTGCAGATTGCGAAAGCCGCGGGTGTTGCGACGATTTTTAACCCGGCACCGGCGGCACCTTTTGATGAATCGATTTATGCACTGGTCGATTACATCACGCCGAATGAGAGCGAAGCGTCGGCTATGATCGGGTTTCCTGTTATGTCCGTTGACGATGCAAGAAAGGCCGGAGATGCACTGCTTGCTAAAGGCGTTGGTACGGCTTTGATCACGTTGGGTGAAAAGGGCGCTCTGTTTCATGATAAATCGCAGTCGGTGCTGGTGCCAGCCTTTGATGCCGGAGCGGTTGTTGAAACGGCGGGTGCAGGTGATGCGTTTAATGGCGGCTTTGCGGCAGCACTTGCCAAAGGTATCGAGCCATTAGCCGCTGCACGGTTTGGCTGCGCGGTTGCGGGCATTTCGGTGACGCGGGCGGGTACGGCTCCGGCCATGCCGAGTTTAAGCGAAGTCGAGGCTTTGCTTAATCGTATCTAATGGCTTGCGGCGGCAGATAAAACATCGCAAATTGAAATCGGACCTTAAAGGGCGTGTATCTTATCGGGGGGAATGAATGGCCGGTCTTGCATTGCGCGGCGTCAAAAAATCGTTTGGCAGCGTGGAAGTCATTCGTGGCGTTGATCTCGATATTAAAGATGGTGAATTCTGCGTGTTCGTTGGCCCTTCGGGTTGCGGAAAATCGACGCTGTTGCGAATGATTGCAGGCCTTGAAGAGATGAGCGATGGTATTATCGAAATCGGCGGCAAGGATGTGACGTTCTTACCGCCTGCGAAGCGCCGCATCTCGATGGTGTTTCAATCTTACGCGCTTTATCCGCATATGACGGTGCGCCAGAACATTGCGTTCGGGCTTAAAATGGCCAAGACTTCACGCGATGAAATTGCGGCGCGCACCACGAAGGCCGCCAATTTATTGCAATTGACAGATTACCTTGATCGCAAACCTGCGCAACTGTCTGGTGGACAGCGTCAGCGCGTCGCGATTGGGCGCGCGATTGTGCGTGAGCCGGAAGTATTTTTATTCGACGAACCGCTTTCGAATTTGGATGCAGCCTTGCGTGTTCAGATGCGTATCGAAATCGCCAAACTTCATAATGATCTGAAAGCCACGATGGTTTATGTCACCCATGATCAGGTTGAAGCCATGACGATGGCCGATAAGATTGTGGTGTTAAATGCGGGTCGTATCGAGCAAATCGGTAGTCCGCTTGATCTCTACCATCGTCCAAATAATTTGTTCGTTGCGACCTTTATTGGTAGCCCGAAAATGAATCTGATGCCGGGTGAAGTGACCGGCGTCGATAATGGCTCTGCGACGGTTGTTTTAAAAGGCGGCGTGCAAATTTCGGTTGATACGCATGGCAAGTCTCTGGCCAAGGGGCCGGTAACCGTTGGCATCAGGCCGGAGCATATTGGCGTTGGATTAACGGGTGCTCAAAATACCGTTCCGGGCAAAGTGGTGCTGTCCGAGCATTTGGGTGGTGAAACCATGCTCTATGTCGAGACATCTGCGATACCGCAATGCGTGGTGAAGACCGATGGTTTGGCCTCGCAAAAGATAGGCGAGGCTGTATCGCTCTCACTGCCAGCGAATATGTGTCACCTCTTCGATGCCAACGGACAAGCACTTGTGAACGGCTCGCTGATTTAAGCCGTTTAAGGTTCGTGCGGATCGCGATCGAGACTGAAGTTTTCGTCGATCGTGCCAATGGCTGCCGTGAGCAAATCGGATAGGCTGACGAGATCGTTGAGATCGCACATCTCAAGCGAGGAATGCGTATAACGGCATGGGAAACCCATATCGATCACGGCGACGCCAGAACCTACCAATTGCACGTAAGAAGATTCGGTGAGCGCGCCGATATGCGCGCTGCGCTGCAAGGAAATGCCGGTTGTCTTTGAGGTTTCTTTAAAGAGCGAGACGATGGCCGGATGCGGAATCGCACCGTTCAGCGTACCGCGTCCATGGAAACTATACATGCCCATTGCGGGGCCTGCGCCCAAACGAACATCGCCACGGCTTGCCATATCGGGCGTATCGGTTGCCAAGATGAGATCGAGCTGAATGGCGATATCGGGTTGTAAAGCTTGGGCTGCTGTTACGGCACCGCGCAAATTAAATTCTTCCTGAACGGAGAAAACGATATGCACTGTTGGGTGCATTTTTGACGCAATAAGATTTTTTGCAACATCTAAAACAACAGCGCATCCGGCACGATCATCGACGGATGTTCCCGCGATCCGATCATTTGCAAGTCTTATCACATTCGGTCGATAGACAACGGGTGTTCCGATATCGATGCCGGCCTTCATCGCCTCATCGGCGGAAGTAAATCCAGCATCGATAAAGAGATCTTGATAGGGAACGACCTTGTATTTTTCTTCCGGGCTCGTTGCGTGGTGGCTTTTATTTGCAATGACGCCCGGAACATCTTTCCCTGCTCCTACGCATAAAAGAACTTCTTGCGATGCGAGTGCACGTTCGGGTACGCCGCCTAAGCGCTCAACACGAATTAAGCCATTGGCTTCGATTTTTCGTACGATCAATCCCAGTTGATCAATATGGGCGTAGAGCATCACCGAGGGCGCGCCTTTTGCGCCGTGAAGTGTTGCGATAAGATTGCCAAGGCGATCTGTTGAATGGGGCAGCCCAAGCTGATCCAACTCCTTTGCAATCGCGCGGCGGACGCGGCCCTCGTGACCGCTGAGACCCGGGATTAGCATCAAGTCGTGCAACGATGCAGCGAGGCTTTCGAGATGCGATTTCTTCGCGGAGGACATTTGATTATCCTTTTCGTGCGGCGCGGGCGAGTTTCATGAACTCCATAGCCCGATCGGGGTCGACCGCGTTCCATGTATGCCCATCGACCTTTAACGACGAGCCAACAATGCAGCCATCGGCTACGTTAAGCACATCGGCAATGGTTGAATGTTTAACGCCTGTATTTGCTAGAACAGGTGTCATCGGAAGTGCTTTTTTCACCGCCTCAAGATCACTCATCGCGGCGGCTTCCCCCGTAATCGCGCCGGAGACGAGAATAGCATCCGGAATGCTGGAGAAGACGGCGCTGCGTGCGCGGTCTGCGAGGCTGCGTTGATCGAGCGAATGGGCAAATTCGGCGGAGATATTGTAGAGCAGTGGCATATCGCTTCGACCAAGGCGGTCCCGATAGCGCATGGCCGCACCCGCATTCGGTGTCCATGGCCCCATATCGGAAGCATAGGTGCCGGTAAAAATTTCACGCACAAAAGAAGCGCCTGTTGCAGCCGCAAGCGCAATGCTGCTCATTGGATCCCATAAAACATTTACGCCAAAGGGCAGTGTGATTTCGCTGCGTACTTGCCCAATAATATAGGCCATTGTGGCCGTTGAGGCCGTATCGACATTGAACTCATAGGGCCGATCATTTTCATTGCCGAACATGATCGCGTCAAAGCCAGCGGCTTGGAGCGCTTTAATATCTTTTCTTACGCCGTCTAATAGGCCGTCCAATCCGGCGTCAGTATCATAGAGCGGCGAGCCCGGAAGGGCGCCGAAATGCACCATTGCTATGACGGGTTTTGTGTTGCCGAATACACGCGTGAACTTAGAGCTCATAGGCCCATTTCTCCGTTACTGAGCGAAACTAAAGGATATGAAACTTATTTGACGGCACCTGCCGTTAGTCCCTTCACGATATACCGCTCGAGGAAAACGCCAATCACAATCAGTGGCGCAATCGCACCCGTTGAAAGGGCTGCCATGGTCCACCAGCTAATGCCTTGCGAACCTGTTTGACTTGCAACCATCACCGGCACCGTTTTTGCGTTGGTGCTCGTGAGAAGGGCGGCAAAGAAATATTCATTCCAGCATAGCACAACAGACAGAATGAAAGCCGCAACCATGCCCGGAAGGGCAAGCGGTAGAACAATGCGAATGAATGCGCCCCATATGCTGCACCCATCAACAAGGGCCGCTTGTTCAAGCTCAATCGGTATGGTTTCGAACTGATCGCGCGTGATCCAAATCACGATTGGCAAGACCATTAAGGTATAAACGAGGATGAGGCCGAAGAGATTATCAAGCAGTGCAAGTTCTTTGTATAAAACAAGGAACGGCATGGCGAGAACGACGGGCGGTAGCAGAAGCTGCGAAAGAAAGAAAAAGGAAATATCTTTGTTTCGCCATGGACCAAATTTATAATTGAACCGCGCTAATCCATAGGCCGCCGGCGCGCCGATGATAACGGCCAATAGCGATGCGCCAACCGATGCAATAACGCTATTGCCAAAGCGCAAGAAAAACTCGTCGCGTACGGTCGAGACTTGAAAAATTGTATCGGGCGAAAGACCAAGCGAGCGCCAACCTTTCCAATCCCCTTGAAAGCGACCGATGAACGGAATGATGTCGCCTTGTGTGACGTTAACAGCGGTTTTGAACGACGTCGAAATCGTCCAATAAATTGGAAACAGGCAGATAAAGGCCCATGTGAGAAGCGCGGCGTAAATTAAAATTTTGGCAACGGCTCGGCTCCAATTCCAAGGCTGCGACGCGCGGCGACGCGCGCTATAGGCTTCACTTGCAGTTGTCATTGGGCGGCCTCCCGGCGCATGAAGCGGCCAACAAGATTTAACAGGATCGTGATGAAGATAATGATGATGATCAAATAGACCTCGGCAGCCATTGTGCCATAGCCCACATTGGAGCGATCCCGATATTCACGGAAGATGAAACTCGAAACCGTATCCGTTGCCCCGCCCGGTCCACCGGATGTTGTATTAATTACAATATCGGCCAGCTTCAGTTGAAAAATGATCCGCAGAACAATGGTCGTAACGCTCACGGGCAACATTAAGGGAAACGTGATGTGCCAGAACGATGTCCAACCCGCAGCACCGTCAACTTTAGCGGCTTCTTGAATGTCTTTCGGCATCGCTTGAAGGCCTGCAAGAATCAAGATGATCATGAAGGGCAGCCAAACCCATGCATCAAGGGCTAGGATGCTAAAGCGCGCAATCCACGGTGTTGCGAAAAAGGCTGGGTTATCCCATCCGAGGTGGCGTGCGAGCCCCGCTAAAGGACCAAATCGAAATTCCATCAAGGATTTGCCGATCATCCAGCTCACTGCAACGGGGCTGAGCATGAAGGGCAATAGAAAAGCGACGCGGAAAAATTTGCGGGCACGAATATCGGCGTTAAGTAACAGAGCTAGACCGAAGGCCAGCGCGTATTGCAGCATTACGCTTGCGACATAAAAGGTCATGTTACGCAACGCATTCCAGAAATAGGTATCGTGATAAAGTGTTCTCAGATTATCGAGGCCATTGAATTTCTGGCCATCGAACGAACTCAAATTCCATTCGCTGAAGGCGATGTAAAAGCCAAAGACGGTTGGAAAAATAACCAAAGCAATGGTGAACAATAAAGCAGGCAGCAGAAACAGGGCTTTATGGCCTGCTTCACCGCGCATCATCACTTGGGAAATACCAACAGATACCGCCCAGACAACATAGGCATAAAGGGTGGGGCGCCAATCGGTGAGTCCAAAGGTGATCACGCCGCTTGCATCAAGAATTTGGAAGATTGCGATGGCTGCAAGCAAGATGCTCGTCACAATGATCAGCATACGTCCGGCGGACTTGCGACCTTCCGAGATCAAGGATGCATGGCTCATAGCAACAGAGTGTGACATGGCAACCGCTTTTATCATTGGTGTTGAAACGCTCTAGCGTCGATTGAAAATGAATCGACTGGCGGCGATGGATAACGCCGCCAGTCGCTGTTCAAGGCTTAATCAAGCATCACGGCCTGATTACATGCCGAGCGAGGCCCGGTAGAGCTTCAATTGGTTTTCGCGACCGATTTGATCGGTGAGCTTATCCCAAGCGGCTGCAATCGAATCCGCACCCTGCTGCGCCGTCATCTTGCCTGCAAATACCTTTGCGAGCTCGTCTTCGGCGACGCTGTAATATTGGAAGATACCAGGGATACGTGGCTCAATCGCACGGTTCGGATGGTTATACGAACCGAACTGTGACTTCAGGTAGGACGTGATATAGTCCTTGTTATAGCCTGCACCCACCCATTCAGCGATATCCGAATGGCTGTTCCGGTGAACCTGCATGCCCGATGGATACATCACCATCCAAAGCGACAGGTCCTTGCCACCGAGATGAGCAGCAGCCGACCAAGCCGCCTTCTGCTTCTTAGGATCTGCGTCCACGCGAGCCATCACGTAAACACCCCAGCCGAGATAGGCGCAGTTTGGAGCGAAGTTAGGACCGCTTGCGAGCTTTTCCCACTTCGCCGTCTTGTAGTTATAGACGTCGTCGGAGCCTGGCAGGATGTCGAAGGCGACATCATTGCCGATAACCGAAGTGTCGCTCGTATTGGCCATTGAGCCAACGTCGCCCCACCAAGAAAGCATCGAGCCTGTACCAGCAAGGAATTGCTGGAACGCGGTCGTGCCTGGGTCGGCATTGAGCTGATCGGCAGGCTCGGATGGCAGGCTGTCGATCACGTCCTGAATAGCACGAACCCAACCCGGATTGTTGACGAGTGGCTTCATATTCTCTGGGTCGAACAACCAGGCCTTGTTGTCTGGGTGCTTAACATAGGCCGTTGCACGGTCTTCGAGGAAGTAGAAGCCGAAGCCGCCCCAACCCTTGGCTGGATCGAGATAGCCAATCGCATCTTGGCCCTTAATCTTCTTGCCCTTGAGGAATTTGGTGACCTCATTGACCTTCTGCCAGGTCCGTGGCACGGCCCATTCGCCCTGATGACCTTCGGCCTTCCAAGCCTTGGCCAATTCCGGATCAGAGAAATAGTCGGTGCGGTAGTTGAAGTTATGGCAATCGCCATCAATCGTGATGCGGTAGGTCTTGCCATCCCATGTGCCGACTGGAGGCTTGAGGTAGTCCGAATAATCGTCAATATCGACCTGCTTCTTGACCCAATCCGGCATGACGGAGGCAAGGCCCTTGCCGCACACATCGCCTTCGAAAGGTGCGCCCATTTCGAGAATATCGAAGTCGACGGTCTTTGTGGCAATCGATTGCTGGAGTCGTGCGTTGTAATCGGCTTGCGCAAGGTCGATCCAGTTGATCTTGGCGCCCGTGTAGGCTTCCCAAGGCTTCAAGAAGCCGCGGAAGAGCATGTTATGCAGGTTCTGGTTGTTCAGGCCCATGAAGTTGAGCTCAACGCCCTTGAACTCGCCAGGCTTCACATTGGCCTTGGTGGCTTCGAGGCACATCTCGCCGACCTTCTGCCATTCAGCATCGCCCGGTGAACCCTTACCGACGCCAGGAATTTTGAGAATGGCGGCGCGCAGGCTGTCAGCAGCAAGCGCCGAGCCGGGTATAGCCGTTGCACCTAGGCCACCCGATGCACCAAGGGCAGCAACACCTGCTGCGCCCTTTAAAAGGCTACGGCGATCCGTCTGCATGCTTAAAAGTTGGTTGTATTCTTCAACCTTCATTGGACTCTCTCCCTTTTTTATCCGCGTCTGTTTCTACGCTGGCAAGGTAAGCTATCCGAGCAAAGGATAGTGTCAATGGGCCAAGTGATTACGAATCGGATTTGTTTTCATTATTTTACGCATCAAAAGCCTGAACGCGCTTGCGCAATTTAATGGGACACTAAATCTGCGGTCGTTTTTTCTTCTTCGCTAAGCGACACAAAATAGCCTGCCATTTTGCTGGCATGGCGGGTGGCATGTTCTAAGGAGGCACCGCCAGCCAGTTTTGCGGCAAGTGATCCGATAAAACTATCGCCTGCGCCATGCGTGGAAACGACTTTTACTTGTTCTGCCATAACGGTAATTTCGCTGCCGTCTCGCCGGATGAGAAGCAATCCATCGCCGCCCAAGGTGATAATGACATCGCGGGTGGCGCTTCTCAGATATGGAGCGGCTTTTGAGGCGTCGGCAATGCTATCGACCGTGACCCCTGAAAGCATCGATGCTTCGACCCGGTTCACCACGAGAATATCGATCTGGTCCAAAAGGTCAGGTGCCATTGGACGGGCAGGTGCCGCGTTTAGGAGGATCGTTGCCCCCTGTTTCCGGGCCAAGCGGGCCAGCGCGGTATTGATTGATTCGGGCACTTCATTTTGCAGAATGAGAATTTTGCCGCCGCCGAGCGCTTCCCAAGCGTGACATGCTTCTGACGGTTCGAGCTTAAGATTAGAGCCGGAGACGATAACAGCGCCGTAATTTCCCGATGATTCTAAGATCGCAACGCTCATGCCTGAGCCGGTTGTCGGATCGATGGAAACCTTAGTCCGGTCGACACCCGCTTGGTCGAGGGAAGCGGTGAGGCGTGTGCCAAAATCATCATCGCCAATGCGCCCGATCATGGCCGTTCGAGCCCGCATTCTGGCCGACATTTCCGCCTGATTTCGACCTTTTCCGCCGCATTTATAGGCCCATTCGCTACCAATGGCGGTTTCGTCGGATTGCGGCAAATGCTGCGCTTTCACCATAATATCGAGGTGGAGGCTGCCGCATACGATGACATCGAAAGGTAAGGGGGGCATATCGATACTTTGCTATAAGTTGGCCTAAATATTAGGCAATACTGCGCGATAAAGCGTAATATTCAAATGATTTTGTCTCGACTGTCACAAATTTTCTATAGACGAATCCTACAATTAGAAGTCATTGCGTCGAATAGTTAAGTGTTTTGCCCCATAACTGCGCGTATTTGGTTCTGGGAGCGCTTTATCGAAGGAACCAAACAGATGAAAAAATTAGTATTGATGATTGCTGCAGCCGGTCTCGTCACGCTGCCCGTTTTGGCCAAGGAGCCTAAAAAGGCCGCCGATTTTGTGATCACCGTATCAAACAGCTCCGCAGCTGCACTGACCGAATTCAACATTACGGAAGTTGTTCCTGCTGCACCTGTTGCCGCAGCGCCAAAGAGCAATGATTGGTGGATGGCCCCCATCAATATGGTGTCGTCATGGACCGCGCCAGCTCAGCCCGCACCAACGATGCGCGTTGTGAATGTGCTCAAGAAGCCAATCCCATCGAAGAAGTCCGCGAGCGTAACGCTCGGCAAGGCGTGCAATGTGACGGTTTCTGCTGTGTTTGCGGATGGCTCGACGGTTGATCCGACGGCTATGGATTTGTGCAAAGACAAGAAGCTGAACATTGGTGGCTAATCAGCTAACCGCCTAATAATTAGAGAAAAAGGCACCTTTTCAGGTGCCTTTTTTATTTTTACGCCGTCAATCCCACGGGCTCGGGCAGGCCTTTGGCGCGGCAATAGGCGGTGAGCGTATTGGCAAGCAGGCAGGCAATGGTCATGGGACCTACGCCGCCGGGGACCGGGGTGATGGCACCCGCCACTTTGGCAGCGCTTTCGTAATGAACGTCGCCGACGAGTTTCATTTTACCGTCCCGTTCGATGCGGTTGATGCCAACATCGATCACGGTCGCGCCGGGTTTTACCCAATCGCCCGTGACCATTTCGGGACGGCCAACGGCGGCTACGAGAATGTCGGCGCTCCGGCACACCGCGCCTAAATCTTTGGTTTTGCTATGCGCAATGGTAACCGTGCAGCTATCGCCCAAGAGCAATTGCGCCATGGGCTTGCCGACAATGTTTGATCTACCAACAACGACGGCATTCATGCCGGCCAAAGACCCGTGGTGGTCGCGTAGCATCATCAGGCAGCCTAAGGGTGTGCAGGGCACCATGCTCTTCTGCCCCGTGCCCAGTAAGCCCACATTCGAGATATGGAAGCCATCAACATCCTTGGCCGGATCAATCGTATTGATCACAAGATCGGAATTAAGATGGGGTGGCAGAGGAAGCTGCACCAAGATGCCGTGCACTTTGGGATCGGCGTTTAGCTTTTCGATTAAGGCTACAAGATCGGACTGGGACGTATTGGCGTCGAGTTTGTACTCGAACGACTCCATGCCGACTTCAACCGTCTGCGTGCCTTTATTGCGCACATAGACCTGGCTCGCCGGATCCTCGCCGACCAGAACGACCGCAAGGCCCGGGGCCTCATGGCGCTCTGTTTTGATTGTGCTGACATATTCCGCAACATGTTGACGGGTTTTGGCAGCAAAGGCTTTGCCGTCGATTATTGTTGCCGTCATCTTATATCCTTCGGGTATCTGGTGCTCGTCGCTTCAGATACATGTAAACGAGACAAAGATGAATAGATTTCAGCTAATCGACACCCAGTTTCGGGTTACCGACGCCTTGATAGCAAGATCAACGATCTTTTGGATTTCCCACGCTTCGCGGAAATCGGGGTTGGCAGCCTCTCCGTTCTCGATTGCCGCCAAGAATTCGGCGACTTCGATGGCCTTTAAATCGTTAAACCCGATTTGATGGCCGGGGGCGACACAGAAGCGGCCATAGGGTGAATGAGCTGGCCCTGCCTCAATGGTGGTGAAGCCCTGATGGCGAGGATCGCCACCCACTTTGTAGTAGCGCAATTCGTTGAAGCGCTCTTGGGTGAAGGAGAGCGATCCCTTGGTACCCGCCACCTCAAACCCAAGCTGCATCTTGCGGCCGGTAGCGCACCAATTGGCCTCGATGGAGCCGCGGCAACCTCTGGCAAAACGCACCGTTAAACGAGCAATATCATCGACCTCTACCGCCCGGCGCTCGCTTGAACCGGGCGCGATGGGGCGGGTTGGAACGACGGTTTCAAGATCGGCGAAGAGTTCGGTGATCGGACCTAAGAGAAAGCGGGCCATGCCGATAATATGGCTGCCAAGATCGGCAATCACGCCGCCGCCGCCTTTCGGATCAAGTCGCCAAGACCAAACGCCATCGGGATCGGTCATATAGTCTTCGGCGTGAATACCTCGAAAGCCAATAATCTCGCCGAGCTCGCCCGAGGCGATCATATCGCGGGCGAGTTTGAGAACGGGGTTTTTGATGTAATTGAACCCGACTTGGGTTTTAACACCCGCCTTATCAGCCGCTTCCAACATTTCTTTGGCATCAGAAGCATTGGGAGCAATAGGCTTTTCGCAATGGACATGTTTACCGGCAGCGATGGCCGCCAGCGCCATTTCTTTATGAAGCGTGTTCGGCGTCGTAATTGAAACAATATGGATGTGAGGATCATTGACGAGTTCACGCCAATTATGGGTGATCCGTTTAAATCCATATTGTTTGAAGGCGGCATGGCCTGCCGCCTCATTATTGTCGGCGACCATTTCGAGAACCGGCCGGTTTTGTAACGGAAAAATCCCACCCGCTGCCCGATAGGCTAGCGCGTGGGATTGGCCCATAAAGCCCGTTCCAATAATACCGATTCCGATCTCGCTCATGGTATGGTCTCACGTTATGAAGTTATTTACTTATGGACCGCGTGGCTCCTGCCACGCAAAGGATGCGAGCCGGGAGGCTCGCGGTCCGAAATTAAATCGTCATCGGCGCTGACGGATGCGGGGAGCCTTCATACGCGCCCCAAACCGATTGGTCGTATTGAATGACGGAACCGGTCATGAGACCTGATTCATCAGATGCCAAGAACGCAACCGCGCGGGCGACTTCATTGGGATCAATGAGACGTCCGAAAGGCTGTTGTGGTGCGGCCTTTTCCAGCCAATCGGGCGGGTTGCCATCGCTTTGTTGGATGTTGTGTTCGCCATCGCTCGCCATCCATCCAATATTGAGCGCATTAACGCGAATACGGTTACGCAAGACGGAGAAAGCGACGTTTTCGGTAATCGTTGAAAGCGCGCCTTTGGTTGCACAATAGGCGGTCAAGAAAGGCTGTCCGGCTTTGGCTGACATCGATCCGATATTGACGATGGTACCTTCAATCTTCTCGCGGATCATGACCTTTAACGTGTCTTGGATAAGGAAGAAGGGCCCGCGAACATTGGTGTTGAAGAGATCATCATAGAGCTCAGGCGACGTATTTAGGATCGTACCACGGCGCGTATCAGCCGCGCAGTTAACAAGAACATCGATACGGCCAAAGGCTTTGTCGGCTGCTGCAATGATGGCGCGGCAATCTTCAACTTTCGACTGCTCACCTTGAACGAATATTGTCTTTGTGCCGTAAGCCGCAGCGATTTCTTTGGCTTTCGCTTCACCGCGCGCTTTGTTGCGTCCGCAGATGACAATGCCTTCTGCACCGCGTTCTGCTAGCAAGCGCGCAACAGCTGCGCCAAGACCTTGTGTGCTGCCGGTGACGACAGCGACTTTTCCAGTAAACTGACCCATATTTTGATTTCCTCTGTGTTAAGTTCGGCTCACACGCCGACGCGTTGTTTTTTGCGGCCTTCAATTTGGACTGCGTGTTGTTCATTGACACTTTTGCGCGGTGATACAGCGGGCACGCCGACATCCCACCACGCGTCACCGGGTGTCCAGGTGAAGGCATCAGATACGATGCTGATGACTGTGGTGCGGTCTGTCGTCTTCGCCCAATCCATCGCCGCAGCAAGATCGGCGAGGCTATCGACATGTCGCGTTAGCGCACCCATAGATGCCGCATGTTGCGCGAAATTAACCGCAAATGGCTCTTTAACTTTGCTGTCTTTGATGAGGTTGTTAAAGCCCGGTGTACCTTTGGCGTTTTGCAGGCGATTGATGACGGCATAACCGCCATTATCGCAGACGATCAAAATCATCTTATGGCCGGACAGAACGGTCGAATAGATGTCTGAATTCATCATCATATAGGTACCATCGCCAATCATAACGATGGGCGTGCGTGTTGGATCAGCCATGGCTGCCCCCCAACCTGCAGCAATCTCATAACCCATGCACGAGAAGCCGAATTCGAGATCGAAGGTGTGGGGTGATTTTACGCGCCAATTCTTCATGACTTCGCCGGGCAGACCGCCAGCGGCAGTGATGAGCAAATCACGCTCGCCTGCCTTGTCATTCACAACGCCAACGACCTGCGCATAGGTAGGAACCGGATCATTGGTTGGCTTACGGAAGCCATCAAGCATCTTGTCCCAAGCGGCAAATTCCGACTTTCCTTTTGCCGTCCAATCGGCGGGTACTTTCCAACCCTCGAGCGCGGGTGCAAGTTCTTCGAGCGTTGCTTTCGCATCACCCACAACGGCCAAAGCGCGGTGCTTGGTTGCATCCCAACGCGCCGCGTTGATGGAGACAAATTTTGCATCCGGTTTAAAGCAGGTCCATGAACCGGTCGTAAAATCCATCAAGCGTGTGCCGATCGCAATGATCACGTCGGCTTCAGCGGCAAGCGCATTCGCTGACGTTGAGCCGACGATACCTAACGGGCCAATATGGGCGGGGTGATGATGGACAAGCCCGCCTTTACCGGCGATTGTTTCAGCCACCGGCAAGCCGTGTTGCGTCGCTAAGGCACCAAGTATCTCTTCGGCTCCGGAATAGCGCACGCCGCCGCCCGAAATCACAAGTGGACGTTTGGCATTTTTGATCAGCTTGATCGCCTCAGCCAACCGATCTTTATCAGGACGCGGACGCGGAATGGCGTGAATGGTTTCGGTGAAAAACGCTTCCGGATAATCACATGCCAATTCTTGTACATCTTGTGGAAGCGCGATGAAGGCAGGTCCACAATCGGCCGGATCAAGCATCGTTGCAATGGCTTGCGGCAGCGAGGAAATGATCTGCTCAGGATGGACGATACGGTCCCAATAGCGTGTTACCGCTTTGAATGCATCATTCACATTGATTGTCGGGTTATTGTAATGTTCGACCTGTTGCATCACCGGATCTGGCCGACGGTTGACAAACGTGTCACCGGCCAACAGGAGGATTGGCAAACGGTTGGAGTGTGCAACACCGGCAGCCGTCATCATGTTCAACGCACCAGGTCCGATGGACGACGTTGCGACCATGATTTGACGACGGCGCATGGACTTAGCAAAGCCAATCGCTGCAAGCGCCATCGATTGTTCATTTTGACCGCGCCACGTTGGCAGCGTGTCTTTAACGGCCTCTAACGCTTCTGAAAGGCAAGTGACGTTACCGTGACCGAAAATGGCGAAGACGCCCGGAAAGAGGGGAACCTTCTTGCCATCCACCATCGTGAACTGATTGCAGAGATAGCGGACAAGGGCTTGCGCCATCGTCATTCGAAGTGTGGACATAAAAGACTCCCTTAGTTTAGCTGTATCATTGGTTCATTGAGCTATCGGCTTTTCTCGGTGAAGCGGGAAAAGCCGAAATGTTTATCAGATTTACTTTTTACTCTTCGCTTTTGTCCGATTTAACGCCATCTCCGTGACCGTTGGAATGCGCGGCGACGAGCGCTTTGATGGATGAAGCAACGCGGCTGTTGCAACCGCCAGCACTTGAACGAGGCAGGCGGGTGCGGCGAGCGAGCGAGAGAAAGAATATTCTTCTTCCGGTACCGTGAAGAGAACGCTTGCGCCTTTTGCGATCGGTGAAAGCTGGCTATCGGTGATCGCGATGATCGGTATTTTTTTATCCGATGCTTCCTCGGTAATCGATACGACTTCTTTCGCGTAATGACGGAATGAGATGGCGACGAGAACGTCATTTTTCGTGATCGTTTGCGCGATTTCTCCAGCCAAGCCACCGGATGAATCGAGAAAAATGGTACGGCGTTGCAACATGGTCATGAGATAACGCAATAAGAGCGCAATCGGCTCGGAGCGCATTTGACCGGCGATATAGATCGTTTCAGCCTTCGCAAGATGAGTTGCAGCGGATGCGAGAGATGCTTCCGATATGCCTTCGAGCAATTGTTGCAGAGCGGCGATATCGCGGACGACGAGGTTTTTGAGATAGCCTAAATTTCCGTAGTCACTGTTTTTAGTCAGTTCGCCCTCAAGCGCGCTGACGCGTTCACGAAAACCCGGAGCGGCTGTTGCAAGCCGTGTTTGAAAGACGGCTTGTAAGGGCTTGAAGCCAGAAAATCCAAAATGTTGCGCAAAGCGAACAAGGCTTGAAGGATGAACGTCGCATTGTCGTGCAATCGCGTTAATTGATTCAAGCGCTATGATATTCGGATTTTGCGTAAAGAACCGCGCGATCTGTTTAAAGCCATCGGAGAGCGCATCATATTCTTTTGTGATTGTATTGACGATTTCCTCATAGCGCCGCGGAATCTGATCGACAGATTTGGACTTTGCGGCGTGTTTGGTGATTTCGTCCATCATAACCCTCAGGCACTTTCCCATGCCGCAACGAGCTTCGCGAAGCGGTCTGCCATCTCAGTCGTTGCCGTTGCGTCATCGATTTTGCCTGCCATCCACTCACGCGCGGGATCAGCAAAAATGGTACGGCCTACGGCGAAGCCCTTCACGTATTTTGCTTTGCGTCCAATGCGGAATGCCTCTTCAAGTTCAGCAGCGGGCGCATCAAGACCGAGCATTACAATGCCACGGCAGGATGGATCATTGGCATCGGTAACGGCTGCGATGTTGTTCCATGCGGTAGCTGTTTTTTGCGGCTCCAATTTCCACCAATCCGGCTTGATGCCAAGGCTATAGAGCCGTGTCATGACGCTTGCTGAGGTATCATCGTTGAGCGGTCCGTTTTTGCCGCAGATGATTTCGATCAGCAGTTCACGACCGAGCGAACGAGCCGCATCATAGAGCCTTAAGAGTTCACGCTCTTGGCGTACTTTCATCTCCGCTGAGTCATCAGGATGATAGAAGCACAGGCATTTGATGATGTGATTGACGGGCCACTCGATAAGTTTAGCTGCGAGTGATCCACCACCTTCAAAATCAAGCGGACGTGAACCCGGCAATTCAACGGGGCGACCGATCCAGAATTGATGATCTTCGGCGCGGAATAAAGCCTCGCGGCCATAGGTTCCATCAAGCAACATGCCAAAACCGTCGCGGCCTTTGGCTACGCGGTTTGCGGCATCAACGGCCAAGCGTTTGAAGGTTTTAATCCGCTCACGGGATGCGCCTGCATTGTCGGCGATTTCTTCTAGCTGCGAGCGATGGTCGATGGCGAGTGCATAGACGTGATCGGCCTTTGGATAGGACGTCATCGCATCGCGCGTGGTTGACCAATGAATATGATTGAGAGCTGCGTCATGGCGCACGGCACGGGATGAAGCGCCTTTGGTGATGAAATGCTGCATCTCTTCAAAGGTCGGATATTCAACCGAGCAGAGCAGGCGCGAGACGGCAAAGGCACCGCCGGCATTGGCAAAGGCGCAGCAGGTTTCAATCGGCTCATCGCGCAACCAACCGCGCAAAAAGCCGGACATGAAAGCGTCACCCGCGCCGAGCACATTATAGACTTCCACCGGAAAACCCGGGCCTTTGATACCGTCTTCGATATCATCCGGAATAGCACCCGGAAACACCACGCACCCCATCGGGCCGCGCTTCATCACGATGGTTCCGGTGGACTGACGGCGCACGGCTTTAAGGGCGGCGAGCGGTGTATCCTCGCCCCCCGCGATCATGATTTCTTCCTCAGTCCCAACAATCAAATCGCAATCGGCTAGAATCGGCTGCAGATGGGCGGTGACATCGCCCGATTTGATATAACGCTCTTCGCCCGCGCCATGGCCTGCAAGGCCCCAGAGGTTGGGGCGGTAATCAATATCAATCGCGATCTTGCCGCCGTGTTTTTTGGCGTATTGCATCGCGAGCTTTTGGGCGGCGGCCGTATTGGCTTTGGCGAAATGCGTACCGGTGACAACCACAGAGCGCGAAGAGGCGATGAAGGCCTCGTCAATATCGCTCTCATCGAGCGCGTTATCGGCGCAATTATCCCGATAGAAAATCAGCGGGAATTGCTTGTCGTCACGGATGCCCAAGATCACCAGTGCGGTGAGTCGGTCTTTATCCGTATGCACGCCTTGGGTGTTGACCCCTTCGCGCTCTAATTGTTCGCGGATGAAGCGGCCCATATGCTCGTCGCCGACGCGGGTGATGAGACCGCTTTTAAGCCCCAAACGCGCGGTGCCGATGGCGATATTGGTTGGGGAGCCGCCAACGGCCTTTGAAAACGTCGCCATATCCTCAAGACGCCCGCCCACCTGCTCGCCGTAAAGATCCACCGAGGAGCGGCCAATGGAAATGAGGTCGAGCGTTTTTGCGGGCGACATGGCTTTGCCTTTATCCTTTTATCCGGACCAAACCCGTAACAATAATTCCCACACTTGGTCAAATGGGAATTTTTGTTGCGAAGCAAGAAAGGACGTGTAGAAAAGCACGCATCACTGTATCAAAAGCCGAACCTCTCAACAGGAACCCGCCCATGAAAGCCAAACTCGGTATTGCCCCCATCGCCTGGTGGAACGACGATCTCGCCGAACTTAGCGATGATGTCTCGCTGGAAGAATGCTTGCGGCAGGCCTCCGTTGCGGGCTTTACGGGCATGGAAACGGGACGGCGCTTTCCGCTTGATCCGGCCGTTTTGGGGCCGATTTTGAAGCAATATGGCATCAGCGTTTGCGGCGGCTGGTTCTCGGGCCTTTTGCTTGACGGTGATATCGAGGTGGAAAAAGAGCGGATTGCGGCGCAAATGGCCCTGTTTAAGGCGATGAACGCGCCTTGTATCGTCTATGGCGAAACCGCCCGCACGGTGCAGGGAGATCGCTCTAAGCCTTTATCAACCAAGCCAAAGCTCTCGGAAGACGAGATCAAGGTCTATGCCCGTAAAATGACGGCATTTGGCGAATGGTGCGCGGATCAGGGAATGCCTTTGTCCTATCACCACCATATGGCGGCGGCGATTGAGACCGAAGAAGAGCTTGATTTGTTTATGAAATATTCCGGCGCAGGCATTCCGCTGCTGTATGATGCAGGTCACATGGCCTTTGCCGGTGGTGACGTGTTGCGGGTGATCGATAAGCACCATAAGCGGATTTCGCATGTGCACACCAAAGA
>CANGPL010000009.1 GCA_947455725.1 Hyphomicrobiales bacterium
CCCATCGAGTACCAACGCACCAAATCCGGGAACCTTTCCAATGCCTTACGCTCGCCCGTCTCCCATGCACCCTTGATAAATTGCACGATTCCCACCGGCCATTCATAGCCCAAAGCCCGCATAATCAGGCCAAAAGCAGCGGTAGATTTGCCTTTGCCAGGACCGGTATTGACGATCAAAAGACCCTTCTCGGTGATGGTTTTTGAGGCCACTTCGGCGTCCTGCACGGCCTTGCGCTTGGCCATTTTTTCCTTGTGCCGTCGGGCTAATTCTTCTTCGCTCAATTCGGCCATAATGCGGTCTCTCTCACAGGATGAGGGGTGCTCATACGAAGTTTTGGTGGCAAATGCCATAAGAACCATCATCTCTTAAATTGACATGCGACACGCCATAGCCCAGAGTCCGTCCTTAAGAAGGCCCCCTCGCAAGAGGGGTTAAAAGGGAACATGGTGACACCGCTTTTTCGGTTATTCCATGGCTGCCCCCGCAACTGTAAGCGGTTAGCCTTGTGCCAGTTAAACCACTGGAAAGCCTTGCAAAAGGTCGACTGGGAAGGTGGTACAAAGCATTGATCCGTGAGCCAGGAGACCTGCCCTCTTGAACAAGAACGCATGTGCCGGGCGGGGTGCCTCGGGACGGTTTTAGGCCCTATTGGCCCTTGACGCGGCATTCCTGCCGCTGCGCGCGCCCGAAGCTTTGTAGCAAGCAAAGCAGGTGATGGTGAGCGAATGGCCGAAACTGTAATCTATGTCTGCACAACATGCCGCGTTGCGGATGATCCATCAGAGATCCGCGCGGGTGCCAAGCTATTGGCATCGCTAGAAAATTTGCTTGCGGATAACGAAAGCTCATTCCGCCTCGAAGGTGTTGAATGTTTGAGCGTTTGCAAACGCCCCTGCACCGTCGCCTTCTCGTCGCCGGGCAAATGGACCTATGTCTATGGTGATTTTACCGCCGAGACCGCTCCAGAAACGATCTTGGCCGGCGCTGAACTCTATTCTGCGACCGATGATGGCCTCATTCCATGGAAACAGCGGCCTGATGCGCTTAAAAAAGGTGTCATCGCGCGTCTCCCCCCCTCCCTTAACGCCCCTTCCCTCCCGGAGAAAACCGCATGAGCACGCTCGCCCCCCTTTCAAAAGTTCCGGTTACGATTATTACCGGCTTTCTGGGCGCTGGAAAAACCACGCTGATCCGCCATGTGCTTGAAAATGCTAAAGGAAAGCGGCTTGCGCTAATCGTCAATGAATTCGGCGATATTGGCGTCGATGGCGAAATTTTGCGTTCCTGCGGTATTGAAAATTGCCCGGATGAAAACATCGTCGAACTCGCCAATGGCTGCATTTGCTGCACCGTTGCAGATGATTTCATCCCCGCGATCGAAAAGCTCCTGAGTCTACCTAATCCTCCCGAGCATATTATCGTCGAAACCTCCGGCCTCGCTCTGCCCAAGCCTTTGGTCAAGGCCTTTGACTGGCCGCCAATCCGCGCAAAACTCACGGTCGATGGCGTGGTAACCGTGGTAGATGGTGCGGCAGTCGCCGCTGGTCGTTTCGCGGATGATCCAGAGGCCCTCCTAGCCCAAAGGGCCGAAGATGGTGCGATTGATCACGATAACCCGCTTGAAGAAGTCTACGAAGACCAGCTCCTCTGCGCGGATCTTGTGATCCTCAACAAGGTCGATCTGATTGATAATGCGAGTGTTTCGGACATATCGAAACATATCAGCTCGACCGTTCCCCGCGCCGTCCGCATCATCGAAGCGCGCGAAGGCAAAGTAGCCCCCGAAATCCTTTTGGGCCTATCGGCAGCCGCAGAAGATGATCTCATCAACCGCCCCTCGCATCACGATGCCGAGGAAGGTCACGACCACGACGATTTTGACAGCTTCGCCCTGCCAGTCCCAACCATTGCCGACATCCCAGCCTTCCTAACTCGCCTCGAAGCGATGGCTGCGGAGCATGATGTGCTTCGTATAAAAGGCTTCTTGGATGTCGCCAACAAGCCCATGCGGCTATTGGTACAGGGTGTTGGTACACGCTTTCGGCACCATTTCGATACGGTCTGGCCAAAAGACGCGATCCGCCACGGCCATCTCGTCTTTATCGGTGAAAAGGGCCTCAATCGCGCGGCACTAGAAGCCGATCTCGTCCGTCCACATTAACCCGCCATGCATCTCATTCGCGCTGAGACAGTTACCCTTGATGAGACGGCGGAAGCCGTCGATCTTGGCCTGTCTCCAGCCGATGTGCTTTTCCTTTCTTTCACAGACAGCGACCTCGCCGGTTTGGTCGCCGCGTGGGAGGCAGGCAAAGGCGTTTATCCAAACTTACGCGTTGCCAACCTCAATCAGCTAAAGCATCCCTACTCCGTTGATTTAATTGTCGAAAAGCTGCTGCCTCATGCTAAATTTGTTCTCGTCCGACTGTTAGGTGGCAAGGATTACTGGTCCTATGGCGTTGAAGAATTAAGCCGCGCTTCGCGCAGCATGGGCTTCCATCTGGCCATCGTCCCAGGCGACTATCAAGCCGATCCACGCCTTGACACCGCATCGAGTTTTTCAACGGACGAATTAAAGACCCTATGGCGCTTTTTTCACGAGGGTGGTCGTGAAAACCTGACCCATTGCCTAGATTGGATCGCTTCCCAATTAGGGCATGACAGACCCGTCGTGGAACCACAGGCGATCAAGGCGTTAATGCCTTATCCCGATGCGTCCAGAACGGCACCTAGCTCCGCTCCACGCGCGCTTTTGGTCGCCTATCGCTCCGTTATGATTGCGGAAGACACGGCCCCCCTCATCACGCTTGCCGACGCCCTATCGGCCCGCGGTTTTGCGGTAGATTGTGTTTGTGTTTCAAGCCTTAAGGATCCCGATGCGGTAGCGGCAATGTCGGCCTTCATCGCGCAATCAAAGCCCAATATCATCCTCAATACGACCGCGTTCTCCGCAAAGCTTGATGACGGCAAAACAGTGCTTGACCAAGCCAATGTGCCCGTTCTGCAAGCCATGCTGGCAACGACACGGCAAGAGCCTTGGTCCGCATCAACACGAGGCCTCTCAGCAACCGATCTTGCGATGAATGTGGTGCTGCCTGAACTCGACGGGCGCATTGTCACGCGGGCTATCTCGTTTAAAGCGGAAGCCGAACGCCGGACGGATACTGAATTTACCCGGGTTATTCATCAACCGATGCCCGACAGAGTCGATTTTGTCGCCGATCTTGCACTCAATTGGGTCCGCCTACAGAAAAAAGCAGCCAAAGACCGCAAGATTGCCTGCATTCTGTCAGACTACCCCCACAAAGGCGGGCGCGCCGGCTATGCGGTGGGTCTTGATACGCCCGAAAGCGTGATCGCGATATCGGACGACCTTCGTGCAGCGGGCTATATGATTTCAAAATTGCCCGACGGCGCGACGCTGATGGCAGAACTGACCTCAGGAGACGCTAAGGCCACATTATCGCTTAAGGACTATGCCTCGCTTTTTTCCAAGCTCCCACAATCCTTCCGCGAAAGCGTTATCGCCGTTTGGGGTGATCCGGAAAATGATACCGCCGCTAAAGACGGCACTTTTGGCTTTCGGGTGATCGAGGCGGGTCAACTAACAATCGCTTTGCAGCCAGCCCGTGGCAACACCATGGACATCAAGTCGGAATATCACGACGCAACCCGTCCACCGTCCCACGCCTATATTGCGTTTTATCTCTGGCTAACCCGCCACAAAAACCTCGACGCGATGATCCATTGCGGTACGCATGGAACGCTCGAATGGTTACCCGGCAAATCAGTCGCCCTCGCTTCGGATTGCGCACCAGAAGTGCTGATTGGCGCGCTACCGGTAATCTACCCGTTTATCGTCAATAATCCGGGTGAAGCTGCCCAGGCCAAGCGCCGCCTTGCAGCTGTCACCATCGGCCACCTGACACCTCCTTTGACGGAGGCCGGTTCGCATGGTGTGGCGGTCGAAATTGAAGGCCTATTGGACGAATATTCAAGCGCGCAAACGCTAGACCCGCGTCGCGCGGCAATGCTCGCCGAACTCATCGTCAACCGCGCGCATGAAACAGGCTTAATGAAGGATGCTGGCCTGAAAGAGGGGCAAGACACATCAACCCTACTTTCCGATCTCGATGCATGGCTTTGTGATTTAAAGGAAATGCGCATTGCCGATGGCCTTCACGTCTTTGGTCGCGCTGATCCAATCGAAGCCACGAGCGATATGCTCCGGGTCATGGATGAACTCTCTGATCCAGAGGATGCACAGAAGCGCCTTCTCGCAAGCCCAAATGCCGAGCGCGATGGTCTATTAGCCGCGCTTAACGGCCGCTTTGTCCCGGCGGGACCAGCGGGCGCACCATCGCGTGGGCGCGTCGACGTGCTCCCCACGGGCCGAAATCTTTACACGATTGATCCGCGCAGCGTCCCCACCCGCACCGCTTGGGAAATAGGCAAACGCACGGCAGAGGAAGTCGTCTCCCGCTACGCGCAAGACCATGGCGACTGGCCACAATCGATCGTCATCGATTTATGGTGCTCCGCCACCATGCGCACCGGTGGTGATGATCTCGCGCAGGCACTCGCTCTCTTAGGCGTCAGGCCCGTGTGGGAAGCATCAAGCTCGAGGGTGACAGGCTTTGAAATTCTACCCCCCGCAAGCTTCGGAAGGCCACGGATCGACGTTACTTTACGAATTTCTGGTCTGTTTCGCGACGTATTCCCGTCCCAGATCGCGCTATTTGACGAAGCCGTTCAAGCCATCTCGCGACTTGGTGAAACAGAGACCGAAAATCCACTTGCCGCAAAACGGCAGACCACCAGCGCGGATCCATTACGCATCTTTGGCTCGGCACCAGGCACCTATGGTTTAGGGATTGGTGAGCAAATCGCGCGCGGCAACTGGCAAGACCAAAGTGAATTGGGGGAGGCCTACCTCACCTCCTCGTCCTTCGCCTATCGTGCGTCCAGTGAAGGCATTGAGGCGCCCTCCGAATTCCGTGCGCAAATCGCGTCCGCCGATGCCTTTGTCCATGTGCAAGACATGGCCGAACAGGATATTCTCGACTCCGACGCGTTTTCCGAACACGAAGGCGGATTTGCAGCGGCAGCCAAAATCCTAGGCGCAACGCCTGCGCTCTATCATGTCGATGCAACAAAGGGCGGCAAACCGGCAAAAGTGCGGACGGTTAGCGAAGAAGTCGCCCGTGTTCTGAATGGCCGCGCCACAAATCCGCGTTGGATCAAGGGCCAAATGCGCCATGGCTGGCGTGGCGCCACCGAAATCGCCGAGACGGTACAAAATCTCTATGCCTACGCGGCCTTAGCCGATGCCGTCGAAAGCCGCCATTTCGACCAGATGTTTGATGCAACGCTTGGTGATGAAGCAGTCAGTGCGTTTCTAAAAGAAGCCAATCCTGCAGCGGCCCAATCTATAGTTGAGACCTTCCTCGAAGCAGAAAAACGTGGATTTTGGACATCGCGCCGCAATTCGACACGAAGCGTGCTTGAAAGTTTCTTGAACGAGGCCGCCGAATGACCGCTGAAACGCTCGTCAAAGGATGGTGCCCCGGCGCGTTGCGCCCGATGGAAAGCGGCGATGGTTTATTGGTCCGCCTTCGCCTAACAGGTGGCATTTTGAGTGCCAATCACGCCCAGATCATCGCAAAAGCCGCGATGCAATATGGCAATGGGCTTATCGATCTATCCGGCCGGGCCAATTTACAAATTCGCGGGGTTAGCGGCAGCCAATGGCCGCATCTCATCGCTGACTTATCACGGCACGGGCTCTTGGACGACGATGCCGAAGCCGAAGCCGTGCGCAACGTCATCGCCTCGCCGTTAGCAGGACTAGATCCATCGGCCTTTCTCGATATTCGCCCGATTGTGAAAGCCTTGGAACACCGGCTTGTTTCCGAACGTGCTCTGCATCAATTACCCGGTAAATTCGGATTTTCGATCGATGATGGCGGCCAATTTTCACTTCGCGACCAAACCGCTGATATTGCTTTTGAGGCAATCAAAAATAGCCGCGAAACCGCCTTTATCGTTAGGATTGGTGGCGACAAACAGGTCGGCTTAATTAAACCTGAAAATCTGTGCGATGTGGCATCCACCCTCGCGCTGAACTTTATTAAAGCCTCAAAAATACCAGATAATCCGCTTAAGCGCATGGCGAATTGGGTTTCGTCAGTAGGTGCCGAAGTGATTCTGAAGCAAGCGGGCATTCATGACCGGTCGGTTCGACCAAAGCGCGAAACAAAGCTGGCACCTTTTGGCTATCATGAACTGGGCAAAGAAGGCGTTTTGGGTCTTGGTGCGCCCTTTGGACGTTTGAGCGCAAATGGTCTGTCAGCATTAGCCAATATCGCTCTAAAAAATGGCTCGGGTGAATTACGGCTCACGCCATGGCGAGCGATCTTGCTACCGGGACTTAATCGCCAAGTAGCCGAAGCCCTTATAGTAAAAATTGGCGAAAACTTTATCACGCAGCCAAATGATCCCAGATTACAGATTGCTGCCTGCACGGGCATGCCCTCTTGCCGCAATGCAAATGTCAATACGCATGAAGATGCGCTGAGCTTTGCGACGTTAGAAAGCCTAACGAAAACGTCTGGAACGAGGCTGCATGTGTCGGGTTGCGAGAAGGGCTGCGCGCGCCCAATGGCTACAGAGGCCGTTCTGGTGGGACGAGGTAGACTATACGATCTTGTTTTAAACGGTAAAGCATCGGACAAACCTCTGCGAACGGGGCTCAATAACGCGGCGGCCCGTCGTGCGCTCGAGGAATTATGGTCAGGAGAAGCGAAGTGACGTCGCGCTACGATTATATCCGGGATGGCGCAGCCATTTACGATAAAAGCTTCGCGATGATCCGCGCCGAGAGCGATCTCGCTCGCTTTACGCCCGAGGAAGAAAAAGTAGCGGTACGGGTTATCCATTCCTGTGGGATTGTCGAGGCCGCAGCCGATATCCTCTTCTCGCCAGGTGCTGCGAAAAGTGGACGGGAAGCCCTTTTGGCTGGCGCGCCAATCCTGTGTGATGCCAAAATGGTCGCCAATGGCATTACGAAAGCTCGCTTGCCCGCTAATAATGAGATCATCTGCACGCTGGATGATCCACGCGTTCCCGATCTCGCCAAACAGCTAGGCACCACCCGCACGGCAGCGGCTATGGAGCTTTGGCGACCCTATTTAGCAGGCTCCGTGATCGCGATTGGCAATGCGCCAACAGCATTGTTCAGACTATTGGAAATGCTCGACGAAGGCGCGCCCCTCCCTGCTTGCGTGGTTGGCATGCCCGTCGGATTTGTAGGCGCTGCGGAGTCGAAAGAGGCGTTAATGGAAGATAATCGTGCGCCTTGGATCGTCGTTAGAGGCAGAAAAGGCGGCAGCGCCATGACGGTAGGTGCCGTTAACGCGCTGGCGAGTGACAAGGAATGAGTGAAACTTCAACCAAAGGCAGGCTTTATGGCGTAGGCCTCGGCCCCGGCGACCCGGATCTTGTCACGCTCAAATCCGTCAAAGCACTGCAATCAGCCCCTGTCGTAGCTTGGTTCGCCAAGCGCGGTAAAAAAGGCCATGCCCGCACGATAGCTGACGGACTAATCCCAAACGGCGCGATCGAATTACCGCTGGTCTATCCGATCACCACCGAAATCCACCATTCCGACCCGGATTATAACCGGCAGCTCGCAGCCTTCTATGACGAAGCTTCGGGCTTGCTCGCCGATCATATGAATGCCGGTCGAGATGTGGCACTGCTCTGCGAGGGAGACCCGCTATTCTACGGCTCCTTCATGCACCCCTATGTTAGGCTTAAGGAGCGTTTCGAGGTAACGATCTGCCCCGGCGTTACCGGTATGTCCGGTTGCTGGACGGCAACGGGCGTTCCCGTGACATGGGGTGATGATGTGCTTAGTGTTGTCCCAGGCACCTTGCCCCGCGAAGAACTCGAAAAGCGGCTAACCATGGCGGATGCGGTCGTGGTGATGAAGCTTGGAAAAAACTTTCAAAAAGTTCGGGAAATAATTGAAAGTAAAGGATTATTAAACCGTTCATTTTATGTTGAGCGGGGTACAATGACCGGTGAAATCGTAACCCCGCTGGCCGACAAAACAGATGGCATCGCACCCTATTTTTCAATGATCATTGTGCCAGGCGAAGGGCGTCGACCACTATGAACAAAGGCAAGATCCTCATAGTGGGACTCGGCCCCGGGCCTGAAAAATGGCTGACACCGGAAGCCTCGGCAGCGCTTGCAATTGCGACCGACATCATCGGCTACATCCCCTATGTGGAGCGACTTTCCGATCGCCAAGGGCAAACCAAACACGCCACCGACAACCGCGTAGAAATTGACCGCGCTCGCCATGCGCTCGACTTGGCCCAACAAGGCCATGTGGTCGCCGTTGTCTCAGGCGGCGATCCAGGCGTATTTGCCATGGCAGCAGCCGTTTTTGAGGCAGTGGATGCGGGCAGTGATGCCGATAAGGCAATTGATATTCAGGTTTTACCTGGCATCAGCGCGATGCAGGCGGCCGCCGCGCGGCTTGGTGCGCCATTAGGGCACGATTTTTGCGCGATTTCCCTCTCCGATAATCTCAAGCCATGGGACGTGATCGTCAGGCGACTGAAAGCGGCAGCAGAAGGTGATTTTGTCATCGCGCTCTATAATCCCGCTTCAAAAACACGCCCCCAACCCATCTACGATGCTTTTGCCCTACTCTGTTCGTTGAAAACGCCGTCAACGCCCGTGGCCTTTGCCCGCGCCATCGGTCGCCCCGACGAGCGTATTGTTTTGACCACTTTGGGGGAAGCCGATCCCTCAACCGCAGACATGTCAACATTAGTGATGATCGGCTCCAGCGAAACGCGCTTCATTGAACGCCCCGGCCAAGAGCCTTGGCTGTATACACCACGCCATTACAGGGTTCAGCGATGAGCCTCGATAAAGCCCATAACCTCTTCGAGCGTCTCGACAACCCGGCTTTCGGGCATAGCGGGCCGCTCGATCATGACAACCGGCAAGCGGAGCTCGCGGGCGGCGGCAAGCTTGGCATCGGTTGCGCTTCCCCCGCTATTCTTGGTGACAACAATGTCAATCTGATGCTCGACCATCAGCTTTTTTTCAGCGCTAACATCGAACGGCCCGCGCGCCAGAATAAGCGCCATATGCGGGGGACGATCCGCCGCATCGGGTGCGTCGATACTCCGCATCAGATAACGGTGCTGCGGCGCTCGTTTGAACGCCGGCAAAGACAGGCGACCCACCGTCAAAAATACCTTGCGTGGCATTTCACCCAAAACCTCAACAGCAGCTTCGGTATTGGGAACGCTTATCCAATGATCGCCCTCGCCCGGCCGCCAAGCCGGACGGGTAAATACAACACGCGGTACACCAAGCTTGTCACACACCAAAGCAGCGTTGCGCGTCATTTGCGCCGCGAAGGGATGGGTGGCGTCGATAACCGCACTGATGCAGTGGTCTTCAAGATAGTCTGCGAGCCCGTCAACACCACCAAAGCCGCCTACACGATGCGGAACAGGTGGCAAGACCGGGTGGCCAGTTCGCCCCGCCAGCGACATCACCACATCAAATTCGGCGCGATCGGCCAAAGCGCGGGCCAATGCCATGGCCTCGCTGGTGCCGCCCAAAATCAGAATACGATAAGCCGCCACGCACTTTACCCTCAAAGGGAGATGGCTAAATGAGCACTCCCTGGCTCACCCTTATCGGCATCGGCGAAAATGGTCGAGACGGATTATCCGCGCAAGCGAACCGGTTGATCGATCAAGCACCGTTCGTCATTGGCGGCGAGCGGCATCTTGCCCTGATCGGAAAAACCGACTCCGAAACAATGGCTTGGCCCCAACCTTTCGAGCAAGGCATTGAGAAAGTGCTTGCCCGTCGGGGACAACCTACACTGGTTTTAGCCTCTGGCGATCCATTCTTTTATGGCGTCGGCGCGACATTAGCCAAGCTAGTGCCTGCAGAAGAAATCCAAACCCTCCCAGCGCCCTCGGCTTTCAGCCTTACGGCGGCTAAGCTTGGCTGGTCATTGCAGGATTGCACGCTCATTTCTCTGCATGGACGCTCCTTCGAGCGCATCGCACCGCATTTACAGCCTCACGCGAAACTGATTGCGCTTACATGGGACGGTACAACGGCAAACAAACTCGCGAGCCATCTCGTTGCCAATGGCATGGGCGAGAGCATCATTACCATCTGTGAGGCACTCGGCGGCAAGCGCGAGCGTTTGTTAAGGAAAACGGCGCAAGCGATTCAAGAGACTCATGAAAACTTCGATCCGCTCAACACGCTTGGTATCGAAATCGTGGCGTCCCGCGGCGCAACCGTCATCCCGCTCGCCTCAGGCTTGGAGGATGATCTCTTTGAGCACGACAACCAAATCACTAAACGCGAGATTAGGGCCATCACGCTCTCCTCACTCGCACCGCTTCAAGGCCAACTATTATGGGATATAGGCGCCGGTTCCGGCTCCATCTCGATTGAGTGGATGCTACGCCATCCATCAAACCGGGCCATTGCAATTGAACCACGCGCCGATCGTGCGGCCAGAATTTCACGGAATGCTCTATCGCTCGGCGTTCCCGAGCTAAACCTGGTCGAAGGCTCAGCGCCTGACGCATTGCAAGGTCTGCCAATACCCGATGCGATTTTTATCGGCGGCGGCGGCACCGATCCTGACGTGATCGAGGCGGCATGGCAGGCGCTGCCGGAAGGCGGACGCTTGGTCGCCAATGCCGTGACGATTGAAACCCAAGCCGATCTGATGCGCCGCCACATCGCGATGGGCGGAACATTATCCAAAATCGAAGTTTCGCGCGCCGACCCTGTCGGGCCGTTTCACGGCTGGCGCACTTCCATGCCTGTCATTCAATGGGTCATCGTCAAAGGCGCGGAGAAGCACCCGTGATAGCAATTGGCATCGGCTGCAAATCGGGCGTCAAAGCCGATGAGGTCGTAGCCCTTATCGAAGACGGCCTGTCGCGCGTCGCGAACGAGACGATTGTGGGCCTCTTCACGGTCGCGTCGAAATCGCATGAATCAGGACTTGCAGAAGCAGCCGCAAGCCTTTCACTTCCTTTGCTTTTCTTGCCCGAAATTGCATTGAAAAATGTCGTCTGTCGAACCGAGACCAGCTCAGAGCGGGTAGTTGCATTGTTTGGCGTCCCCTCGATTGCCGAGACCGCTGCGCTTGTCGGTGCGGGTGAAGGCTCGACGCTGATTTTATCCCGCATCAGCCGCGGCAATGTCACCTGCGCGATCGCGAAAAGTATTGGAGACACACCATGACAGTGCATTTCATCGGTGCTGGACCAGGCGCACCTGACCTAATCACGCTACGTGGACGGGATTTAATCTCCGCCTCACCCGTTTGTCTCTACGCAGGCTCTTTGGTACCGAAAGAGCTTTTGGCCTATTGCCCTACCAATGCGCGGATTATCAACACAGCGGCGATGTCGCTTGAGGAATTAGGCGAAGAATTTTCCCGCGCTCATCAAGCAAATGAGGATATCGCTAGGCTTCACTCCGGTGATCTCTCCGTCTGGAGTGCGATGGGCGAACAAATCCGCCTTCTTAAATCGCTCGGTATCCCCTACACGGTGACGCCGGGCGTACCGAGCTTTGCCGCCGCAGCCGCAGCATTAAGCGCGGAACTCACTTTGCCGGAAATCGCCCAATCGGTTGTGCTCACGCGCACTTCAGGTCGCGCCTCGTCAATGCCCGAGAGCGAAAGCCTTGCCAATTTTGCCAAAACGGGCGCAGTCCTCGCTATTCATCTCTCAATCCACACACTTGACAGCGTAATAGACGAATTAATCCCGCATTATGGTACCGATTGTCCGGTGGCCATTGTCTACCGCGCGAGCTGGCCCGATCAGCATATCATTCGTGGCACGCTCGCCACAATCACCGAGCAATTTTCTGAAAGTCCCGTTGAGCGAACAGCCCTGATTCTAGTAGGAAAAACGCTAAGCGCGGAAGGATTTCGGAATAGCGCGCTCTATGATGCCGACTATCAACGCCGGTTCCGGACGCCCGACTGGCGGGGCACCGAATGAGCCCCTTATCAAACCTTGCGCGGCAGCGTGCGGGCAATCACTTGGCCCTGCCGATCAACAATGACAATATCGAGCAGAGAGCCAGAACCAGCGAGCGCCTTAGCCGCCGTTGCCCAAGCCTCGTCGGCTACGCGCTGCCCGATATCAAGCCCGCGCAACCGGCAATTTTCCATCACTTCATTGGCCGTGTTGGCGTTCAGAACCGATTGTACAAACTCAGGGTCAGCCCCTGTCTCGCTCACCCGCTCAGACAGCCACCCCAAATCTACCTCACCGCTACGCGAGTGAAGATCGAGCAGTCCTTGGCCGAGTTTAGTCATTTTGGCAAAGCCGCCGCCAACTGTCACAACCGGAACGGGATGTTTTTTGAGATATTTAAGCATACCACCGGCAAAATCGCCCATATCGATCAAGGCGACATCGGGCAGAGCATGAAAGCCCTGAATGGCTTTTTCCGACGTATGACCCGTCGCTCCAGCGACATGGGTAATACCGGTCGCCCGCGCAACGTCGATGCCACGATGGATCGAAGATATCCAAGCCGCGCACGAAAACGGGATAACAACGCCTGTCGTGCCCAATACCGACAAGCCACCGACGATACCAAGCCGTCCATTGAGCGTGCCGAGCGCAAGCTCCTCTCCACCGGGGATCGCAATTTCAATAATGACATCGCGCGGCCCGCCCGTTTCCTTGGCGGCCTCTTCAATCGCAATGCGCATCATATCGCGCGGCACAGGATTGATGGCGGGCTCACCTGGTGCCAACACGAGACCCGGACGAGTAACAGTACCAACCCCCTCACCCGCTTTAAACTGAACACCCGAACCGATTGCGCCGAAGCGCACCGTCGACACAATCCGCGCGCCATGGGTCACATCGGGGTCATCGCCCGCGTCCTTGATGACGCTGGCGCTTGCATTGCCTTCACCCAATTCCGTCGTTGCAATGGTGAATGCGGGCCGCGAACCATTGGGCAGCAAAACCTCAACCGGATCAGGAAACTCACCTGTGACAAGCGCAGTATAGGCCGCGCGCGTCGCCGCGGTTGCGCATGTTCCGGTGGTCCAGCCGCGTTTCAGATGCGTCGTGGCGCTCAGATCATCACTTTCACCGGATTCGGGCTCGCTCATGGGTGTAGTGCATACTGCGTTCGACACGATCAAAGCAACCGGAGGGACTTACCATGACCGCGATAGCCCCCGGTCTCGTCATTGCCGCGCCCCGCTCAGCGTCCGGCAAGACCACGATTACCCTTGGCCTGCTGCGCGCGTTTAAGCGACGTGGCATTGCAGTCCGTGGTCTCAAATGCGGTCCCGATTATATCGATCCAGCCTTTCATCAAGCAGCTTCAGGTCTCCCCAGCCTCAATCTTGATGCGTGGGCCATGTCACCGGACCTTGTAGCTCGCCTTGCCGCTGATACCGCCACCGGAGCTGATCTGACGCTCTGCGAAGGCTTGATGGGCTTGTTTGATGGCGTTCCCGCGCCCGAAGGCCGCTCTGGATCATCCGCTGATATCGCTGCAGCAGCAGGGTGGCCGGTGCTTTTGGTGATCGATGTTAGCGGGCAATCGCAATCTGCGGGTGCAATTGTCAAAGGCTGCGCGACGTTCGACCCACGCATCACGATTGCCGGCGTCATTTTGAACAAAGTAGGCAGTGAACGCCATCGCCGCCTTGTGACAGAAGCAATTAATCGCACGGGTATTCCGGTCTTGGGTAGCGTTCCTAGAGATGCCGAGGCCAGCCTGCCAGAACGTCACTTGGGCCTTGTTCAGGCAGAGGAAACGGCGGGACTTGAAGCTATTCTCGATAAAATGGCGGATCTCGTCGAGGCCCATATCGATTTGGATGGCATCCGGCGGGCTGCAAGTGTTCCAAATCTCACCGGCTCTCATTCGGGCCTAGCGCTAAAGCCGCCTGGCCAACGGATTGCCTTAGCGCGCGATGCTGCTTTTTCCTTCATGTATCCTCATCACCTTGCAGGATGGCGAAAAGCGGGGGCTGAAATTGTACCCTTTTCGCCACTGGCAAATGAAGCTCCGCCCGCAGATTGCGATATCTGCTGGCTGCCCGGCGGCTATCCTGAACTCCACGCCCAGACTTTATCCAAAGCCTCGCATTTCATGGCCGGATTGCGGCAGTTTGCAGAAAATAAACCGGTACATGGCGAATGTGGTGGCTATATGGCCTTGGGCCAAAGCCTTATCGACGCATCCGGTGCGGAATGGCCGATGGCAGGTTTACTAGGCGTCAAAACAAGCTTCGCCAAAAGAAATATGATGCTTGGCTATCGTGACGTAACGCTCGAAGCCGCTGGGCCTTTGGGGGCCAAAAATACAAGGCTTCGCGGTCATGAATTCCATTATGCCACGGTGACCGATTTAGGCGGCGATGAGCCTCTGGTAATTGCGCGCGATGCCTACGGATCGCCGCCCTCGCCCGCCGGCAGTCGACGCGGTAACGTAACGGGCTCGTTTTTCCACGTGATTGCAGAGGCCCAAAGCGGAGACGACGATCTTGGTCATTAAGCAACTCGCTTATCTTGTGGCGCTTGCCCGCGAAAAGCATTTTGCCCGAGCGGCGAAGGCCTGCAACATCTCGCAGCCAACCCTCTCGGGAGCCATCCGCGCACTAGAAGAGGAGTTAGGTGTACCGCTCGTTGAACGTGGCCATCGCTTTTCGGGCTTCACCGCAGAAGGCGCTATGATCTTAGAACATGCCAAACGCATCCTCGCTGAAATCGATACGATGCAGCACACGATCAGCGATGTGCGGCAGGGACTATCAGGACGCTTAAGAATTGGCGTTATCCCGACGGCCTTACCCTTGGTGGTGCAAATCACGGGCCCTTTTTCCGAGCGTTACCCGGCAGTGAAACTCACTGTCCTGTCGATGACATCGACATCGATCCAAGAAGCCATCGATAATTTTGATATTGATGTCGGCTTGACTTATCTCGACAATGAACCGCTGGCCCATGTCATAGCCAAGCCGCTTTACGCCGAAAATTATGTTTTACTGACCCGGGCCGACAGTGAACTGGCGCGGCACGATACAATTGCGTGGCAAGAAGCGGCCGGGCTCAATCTCTGCCTCTTAACCCCCGATATGCAAAACCGCCGGATTATTGACGGCATCTTCCGCTCGGTCGGCAAAGCGCCGGCACCGGTGATGGAGACAAACTCGATTTTCAACCTGTTAAGCCATGCATCGGTATTAGGGTGGGTCAGTATTGTTCCCTCACAATTGCCCCACTTTTTCGGCATGCCGGAGGGACTTAAAGCGTTGAAACTTGTCGAGCCAAGCGCGTCACGTTCCGTTGGGCTGATTACTGCTGACCGGCAACCCCAACCACCTTTGGCGCGGCGTCTAATGGCTCTTTCTGAACCATTAACCAGCGAGACGCGCGAAAAAGATGATTAGTCATCGGATAATTCGATCAATTCTTTGATAAATTCGATTTGATTGCCGATGAAGAAAGGCGCATGAAACGTTCTAATAAGTTGAATGACGCTGGGTCACGCGCATTAGAGGGATGGGATCGATGGGCTGGGACGATGCTGTAGCTTCATCTATTGTCAATGAATACAAGCACTTGTCTGGTGCAACGCTACCTATTTTGCATGCTTTGCAGGAAAATTTCGGCTATGTCGATAAGCGCGCCGTGCCCCTCATCGCCGACGCGCTCAATATGTCAAAATCCGAAATTTACGGCGCCATCACCTTTTATCACGATTTCCGGCATGAACCTGCGGGCGAAACTGTCGTAAAGCTCTGCCGCGCTGAAGCCTGCCAATCCATGGGATGCGAGAGACTTGTCGCCCATTTGAAGGACGTGCACGGCGTCGAGATGAACGCGACAACGAAAGATGGTCGCCTCACCGTTGAAACCGTTTATTGCCTCGGCAATTGCGCCCTTGGCCCTGCCGCCCTCATCAATGGCGAACTCGTAGGCCGCGTGGATGAAGACTTACTGGATGCGGTCTGTAAGGGCCAGTCACATGAACGCATGGCCGGTTGAGGAGAGAATATCATGAGCACCTCAATCAAAATTTACGTTCCACGCGATGCCGCCGCCCTCTCCGTCGGCGCGAACCGTGTGGCGTCTGCCATAGCTAATGAGGCCAAAAATCGCGGCCAAGCCGTTGAAATTATCCGTAACGGCTCGCGCGGCATGCTTTGGCTCGAGCCGCTGGTCGAAGTCGAAACTGACAAAGGCCGCATTGCCTTTGGACCCGTGACGCCGAAAGATGTTTCCTCACTATTTGATGCGAATTTCCTCGCGGGTGGTGCCCATCCACTTAATTTGGGCCTGACCGAAGAAATTCCGTTCTTCAAAAACCAAGAGCGCCTCACCTTCGCCCGCGTTGGTGTGATCGATCCGCTTTCGCTGGACGATTACATCGCCCATGGTGGTTTCGCAGGTCTCAAAAAGGCTATCGAGATGACCGGCGCGGCCATTGTGCAGGAAGTTGCCGATTCAGGTCTACGCGGCCGGGGTGGTGCTGGCTTTCCAACGGGTATCAAATGGAAGACCGTTTTGGGCGCCGAAGCCGACCAGAAATACATTGTTTGCAACGCGGACGAAGGCGATAGCGGCACCTTCGCGGATCGAATGTTAATGGAAGGCGACCCCTTCACCCTTATCGAAGGCATGGCCATTGCCGGTGTTGCCGTTGGCGCGACGAAAGGCTTTATCTATCTGCGGTCTGAATATCCGCATGCCTACCAGACCTTATTAGAAGCCATCCGCACAGCACGTACTGCCAAATGGCTCGGCCCAGCGATTGGCGGCTCTTCTTACGCATTTGATTTGGAAGTGCGTTTAGGCGCTGGCGCTTATATTTGTGGCGAAGAAACCTCGCTCTTAGAGAGCTTGGAAGGCAAGCGCGCGATTGTTCGCGCCAAACCACCTTTGCCGGCTCTAAAAGGACTTTTTGGCAAACCAACCATCGTCAACAATGTGATGTCACTGGCAACCATTCCTTGGATCTTAGCGAATGGTGCAAAAGCCTATGCCGATTTCGGCATGGGTCGCTCACGCGGCACGCTGCCCATCCAATTAGCGGGCAATATCAAGCAGGGTGGGCTGATCGAAAAGGCGTTTGGCATCACCTTGCGCGAAATCATCGAGACTTATGGCGGCGGCACCCATTCCGGTCGCCCCTTCCGTGCGTTGCAAGTCGGCGGTCCCTTGGGTGCCTATTTCCCCGATACGCTGCTCGATACGCCGATGGATTACGAAGCTATGGCGTCCAAGAAAGGCCTATTGGGCCATGGTGGCATGGTTGTGTTCGACGACACCGTCGATCTCGCCCAGCAGGCGCGGTTCGCCTTTGAGTTCTGCGCCAAAGAAAGTTGCGGCAAATGCACACCTTGCCGCATTGGTGCAACGCGTGGCGTTGAAACGATGGACAAGGTAATCGCAGGCGACACGGCGAAACTCGCTTTGATCGATGACCTTTGCCATCTGATGACGGATGCCTCGCTCTGCGCCATGGGTGGATTAACGCCCGTGCCCGTCATGAGCGCGATAACCCACTTCCCTGATGATTTTAACCGTGCGCCGAAGCGCATGGCCGCTGAATAACGGAGAGCACCGATGACCTTGATCAAAGAGCTCGATTACGGCACCCCGATCCGCGTATCCGAACAGATGGTAACGCTCACCATCGATGGCGCGTCGATCACCGTTCCTGCCGGTACGTCTGTGATGGCTGCTGCGATGAAGGCCGGAACCGCCATCCCTAAACTCTGCGCTACCGATAGTCTCGAACCTTTCGGCTCCTGCCGCATGTGCCTGGTCGAAATTGAAGGACGACGCGGTACGCCCGCCTCCTGCACCACGCTTGTCGAGCCGGGCATGGTGGTTAAAACCCAGTCGGACAATCTCCACAAGCTCCGCAAGGGCGTGATGGAACTCTACATCTCCGACCATCCACTCGATTGCCTCACTTGCTCAGCAAATGGCGATTGCGAATTACAAGATATGGCAGGCGTCGTCGGCTTGCGCGAAGTGCGTTATGGCAAGGATGTAGCCAATCACTTCGAGACAACATCGCCGCTTTCGCTCCTAAAAGACGAGTCAAACCCTTATTTTACCTATGACCCGGCGAAATGCATCGTCTGCAACCGCTGCGTCCGCGCCTGTGAGGAAGTGCAAGGCACATTTGCACTCACCATTGAAGGCCGTGGCTTTGATAGCCGCGTCTCAGCGGGTGGCGTGAGCTTCCTTGAATCGGACTGCGTCTCTTGCGGAGCCTGCGTGCAAGCCTGCCCGACGGCGACCCTGATGGAAAACACCGTCATAGCCAAAGGTCAGCCCGAACATTCCGCCGTCACCACCTGCGCTTATTGTGGCGTCGGCTGCTCATTCAAAGCCGAAATGCAGGGCGACGAAGTCATCCGCATGGTGCCTTACAAAGAAGGCAAAGCGAATGAAGGCCATTCTTGCGTTAAGGGTCGTTTTGCATGGGGCTATGCCACGCACACGGATCGCATTACCAAGCCGATGATCCGCAAGAAGATCACCGACGAATGGCGTGAAGTCTCGTGGGACGAAGCGATTGGCTATGCGGCAAGCGAGTTCAAGCGCATTCAGAAAACCTATGGCAAGGATGCGGTCGGTGCTATCACCTCTTCGCGCTGCACCAATGAAGAAGTCTTTTTGGTCCAAAAACTCGTGCGTGCGGCCTTCGGGAACAACAATGTCGACACCTGCGCCCGTGTTTGCCATTCACCAACGGGATATGGTCTTTCAAAAACCTTCGGTACGTCTGCTGGAACCCAAGACTTTAAATCCGTCGCTAAAGCCGATGTCGTGCTTGTGATTGGTGCCAACCCTACGGACGGACACCCAGTCTTTGCCTCACGCCTCAAAAAGCGTCTGCGCGCGGGTGCAAAATTGATCGTGGCCGATCCACGCCGGATCGATCTTGTTAAGTCACCGCATATCAAAGCCGAACATCACCTTGCCCTTCTACCGGGCACGAATGTCGCGCTTCTGGATAGTCTTGCGCATGTTGTCGTCACCGAAGGTCTCGTCAACGAAACCTTTGTGCGCGAACGCTGCGAATGGCAGGATTTTGAAGTGTGGGCGCGGTTTGTTGCTGAAGAGCGCAACTCGCCAGAAGCAATGGAAGCTTTTACGGGCGTTCCCGCCGATGAAGTACGCAAGGCGGCACGCCTTTACGCCAAAGGCGGCAATGCCGCGATTTACTATGGCTTAGGTGTTACCGAGCATAGCCAAGGCTCTACAACCGTTATGGCCATGGCGAACCTCGCAATGGCAACGGGTAATATTGGACGTGACGGCGTGGGCGTTAACCCGCTGCGTGGTCAGAACAATGTGCAAGGCTCGTGCGACATGGGATCCTTCCCGCACGAATTCTCGGGCTATCGCCACGTGAGCGATGACTCGACGCGGGAAATGTTCCAATCGCTCTGGGGTGTTGAGCTTTCCAATGAACAAGGCTTGCGCATTCCGAATATGCTTGATGAAGCCGTCGATGGCGGCTTCAAAGGCATCTATATTCAAGGCGAGGATATTGCCCAATCGGACCCTAACACGCATCATGTGACCTCCGGTCTTGAAGCAATGGAATGCGTTGTCATTCAGGATCTCTTCCTCTGCGAAACAGCAAAATACGCGCATGTGTTTTTGCCGGGTTCGTCATTCCTCGAAAAAGACGGCACCTTCACCAATGCCGAGCGCCGCATCAGCCGCGTGCGCAAGGTTATGGAGCCGAAATCCGGCAAGGCCGAATGGCAGATCACGATGGATCTCGCCAAAGCACTCGGCTACGAGATGCATTATAAACACCCGTCGGAAATCATGGACGAGATTGCGGCCCTCACTCCGACATTCCAAAATGTCAGCTATGCTAAGCTCAACGAAATGGGCTCAATCCAATGGCCTTGCAACGACAAAGCTCCTGAAGGCACGCCGATCATGCATGTCGACCGCTTTGTCCGCGGCAAAGGCAAATTTATGATCACCGATTACGTGCCAACCGAAGAACGGACCGGACCACGATTCCCGCTATTGCTCACCACCGGACGTATTCTCTCGCAATACAATGTCGGCGCGCAAACCCGACGCACGGAAAACAATGTATGGCACAATGAAGACGTACTCGAAATTCACCCGTTTGACGCCGAGCAACGCGGCATTACATCCGGTGATCTCGTAATGCTGGCGAGCCGAGCCGGCGATATCGCCCTACGTGCCGAGATTTCGGAGCGCATGCAACCGGGTGTGGTATACACCACCTTCCACCATGCCAAGACCGGCGCGAATGTGATTACGACAGACAATTCCGACTGGGCCACCAATTGCCCGGAATATAAAGTTACGGCCGTCGAAGTACGTCGCACCAACCATTATTCGGATTGGCAGGAAAAGAATAACCGCGAAGAGATCGAGTTGAAGCGCATCGCCACTTCGATCGCGGCAGAATAAGCGAGGCGTGGTGACAACGGGATCGCGCGAGCTGCGTGCCGACACCGTTACCTTTGGCACATCCAAGGTGACGCAAGGCACGCGTGCGGTTCCCGTCGAAATGCCAATTGAGATCGTCTACGGCACCATCCCCTATGCCGTGATGATGGTGACACCCGACAATGTCGAAGATTTTGTTTATGGCTTTAGCCTAACCGAAGGTGTGATCGCGTCAAGAAGTGACATTCGCGACTTAAAAGTAGAGCCGCACCCTAAAGGACTGCGCGCCCTAATTGATCTCGTGCCCGAGCGGCTCTCAACGCATCTCTCCCGACAACGTGCAATGACCGGACGCACTGGCTGCGGCGTATGCGGGATCGATGATATCAACGCCCTCCCCGAAGCCTCAGCAAAGGTTACCAAAGGCCCCGAGATCGATCACTCGGCAATCAATCATGCCATTCAAGATCTCAGCACACATCAGCCACTCAATAATATCACTCGAGCGGTCCACGCTGCGGCCTGGTGTGACCTCAATGGTAATGTTTTAATCACACGCGAGGACGTCGGCCGCCATAATGCGCTCGATAAGTTGATCGGCGTCATGCTACAGCAAGCCATTAATCCACTTTCTGGCTTTATACTGATTACCAGCCGCTGTTCTTATGAAATGATTGAGAAGACGGCGGCCTTCGGCGCATCAACGGTTGTCGCCATATCAGCGCCAACCAGCCTTGCTATTGAGCGGGCGGAAGCGCTCGGCATTACCCTTTACGCCATCGCCCGCGCTGACAGCGCGACACAATTCTCAGGCTTTCAGCCTGACTACCTTTTGGAGAAATGCGCATGAATGATGTCGCCCATGAAACGATCACAGGCCCGCGAAAACTCGTAAAAATGGCCAATCAAATCGGTGACTTTTTTAAAAGTTACCCAGAAGAAACGGCGATAGAAGGCATCCGAGACCACATCGCAAAATTCTGGAACAAGAAAATGCAGCATGAACTGTTTGGATTCATGGATAGCGAAAAAGAGACCGGCCTCTCAGCGCTGGTTGAAAAGGCGGTCACCAAGCTTCGCTAAGTGTTCACCTTCGCCTCCACAAAACGACGCGTAACGCGATGATAAACGACCGCAAATACAACGAGCGTAAGTGACGAAACGAGTACTGGACTAAAGATATAACTAAACCCTAATTACTTGATGGGTGGACCAGATAAAATTGCCGGTAATACAACGGCACCGCCCGGCGGATGAAGAGATCGGGTTAACACCATCCCAATAACCGCCCCAAACATACCGATTGCCGCTGCTGCCTCCGGCAGGGCAATCCATTTGGCACAGACGACGCCAACGCATGCGCTGATGAGGTTACCAATTACCACGTTCCAAGGTTGCCCAAGCGGGCTTTGCGGCAAACAAAACACAATAACGGCAGATGCACCCATCGGTGCGCTCAATAGAACGGCTGCCTCAAAACTATGCGCCGCCAACACATCAATCGGCACGATGAGCGCAATACCCATCAATGCTCCGCCTGCCGCGACATATTGCACTTTATGGTCCGTCTTAGACCGCGAAAAACCTAATTTATGAAGCAACGGACCCATGAACGTTCCCAACCGGGCTTATTAGCAAAAGTCGAAGTCAAAAAAGCGACGGAATATCTTTAATTCCCGTTAAGTATACCTAAGATTGTATATTTTCCAACGAGTACCATTTAAAATTGCATCATTTTTCAAAAGCCGTTGTTTAACGTCTGCTCATACATCTGGTCCGGCTCAACTCAGAAGAGTTTTGCTAATTTTATTCAACCAGAAGGTATATAGTTATGACAATTACGCTCTCAGCCGGCATGCGCGGCGCTCTTTCAACCCTCCAAAGCAACCAGCAATTGGTTCAGCAAGCCCAGCTCCGCCTCGCGACCGGTAAACGCGTCAGTTCCGCGCTTGACAATCCGAGCAGCTATTTCCGTGCTCAAAACCTGACAAGCCGTGCAAATGACTTGCAAAATCTCATGGATGACATGACGCAAGCCTCATCTGTGATGCAGGCAACGAGTAAAGGGCTAGATTCCGTTAAGTCGCTGATCGATGCCGCTAAGGGTCTTGTTGGTAAAGCGAGCCAGTCCGGTCAGAACAACACGTTGACCGGGACGTTAACCACCGCGCTCAAATCAACCGACTTAGTTGCAGGTACTGCCGGTGCAGGCATTGTCGGTATGACCAGCGGCAAAAAACTCAGCCTTGCAGTTGATGGAGGTACGGCGGTTGACGTGATTACCCTTTCGGCAACGTCTACCGTTCAGGACGTTATCGACGGTATTAATACCAACACAACCCTAAATCCAAAGGGTAACGGAACGGCGATTAAAGCTTCTCTTGTTGGCGGTAACCTGCAGATTACATCCACATCTGGTAAAACCGTGAGCCTCAGTTCCGATGATTCCGATGCCAGTCTTCAGCTCCTTTTGGGAGCCAAGACGAATGAAGGGAATGCGGTTGCAGCTGCAGGAACAAATTTCATCGATACGACCCGTAAATCAATTTCGTCACAATTCGACGATATTTTGAAACAGATCGACCAAACCATCCAAGACTCCAGCTATGGTGGTATTAACTTGCTGCAAGGTCAGGATCTGAAGGTGACCTTTAACGAAACCGGAACCAGCTCGATTACGGTATCCAGCGTTAACTACACTGCAAATGGTGAACTAGGTATTGCCAATTCAACACACAGCTTCATCAGCAATGATGACGTGGATGTCGCATCGGCCAATCTGAAACGCGCTTCGGATAAAATTGCAGCGCAGTCGGCTGTCTTTGCCGCGAACCAAACGGTTATTCAAAACCGCTCGACCTTCACAAAAAGCTTAGTCGACACCCTCAATGCAGGTTCAGACAGCCTGACCGCTGCCGATCAGAACCAAGAATCCGCCAACTTGCTAGCACTCAACACGCAACAGCAATTGGCGCAGTCCACGCTTTCGCTTGCCTCGCAGGCAAACGCAGCGATCACGCGTCTCTTCTAATTCGTAAGATATCGCTTTTATATATTACGCAACGGAAGATTCATTATTCTTTAAATCGTTTCTTCCACACTGAAGGGGTCCAGAGAAATCAGGACCCCTTTATTGTTAACCTCAAAGGATCTGGCTTTGGCACTCAAAGTTGAATTAAAGCCCAACGAAAAGATCGTTGTCGGATCCGTCGTTATCCGCAATGGCGACACCCGAGCACGCCTCGTCATCGAAGGTGATGCAGCTATTTTACGTGAACGCGATATTATCGGCGCATCAGAGGCTGAGAGCCCAGCAAAACGGATCTATTTCGTATTGCAATTGATGTATCTCGATAAAGACGTCGTTGCCCATAAAAATGCATTCATTGAATTGATCGACGCATTCATGCAGGCCGTCCCAAGCGCTTGGCCCATCATATCAAAAATTACAGATCACGTTATTTCCGGTGATATTTATCGTGCCATCAAAACAACTCGCACTTTGATCGAATATGAAGAGGAACTTTTGAAACATGAATTACGCGATGAATGCATATCAAAAGACGGCACAAACGGGACGGAGCCAAAGGCAGCTTGAAGCTACCCTTTTGATGAAGGCAGCAACACGTCTTAAACGGGTACAGGACAATTGGGATAAAGATCAAAGTGATCTTGAGGCTGCTCTAGCCTATAATCGGACGCTATGGACTGTCCTATCCACTGCGGCAACTGAACCCGACTCCCAATTACCTGCCGAGTTGAAAAGAAATATCGCTCTAATCACAATCTTTATCTTTAATCGTTCACTCGATATCCAAATTGATCCAAAAGCTACCGACCTAGACGCCCTAATCGATATCAACCGATCAATTGCACAAGGACTTTCGGTTGAGCCTGCCGAGGCGGCTTAAAGATAATCGGCAAGCGACATCTTCATCAATTTTGATGTAACTTGATAGGCTACCTGCAATTGTGTTTGCAGGGCAGACAATTCCGCTGCAGCCTGTTCTGGAGTTACACTCGTTTTTGAATCAAAAGCCTGTTGTAAAACAGCTTTATAAGCAGCCTGATTACTACTTTCTAATTTCACGGTACTTTGAACCGAACTCAGTGACGCACTAATTGATTGTAAGTCCGTGCTACAAGCAGTAACCTGAGCACCTGATCGCGATACCAAATCCGTAAACTGCAAATTAGCTAATGTTTCATCCGTAGTGGATGGTGTAATTACCGTTGCTGCAGCCAATGCTGCTAGGGTCTCTACGAATCCTTTTTCATTGCCCCTAACGCCAGTACCAATCCTCATACCGTCCGCGATAAACACCGAAATATCTTGCCGCGGATCACCGCCAGAATTAGCATCCGTTCCACTATACCAACTAATCGTTCTAGCCGCATTGGCCGTTGCATCCGTTGAAAATCCAGTTGCCGAGCTTAACGTGCCATCAGAGCCAGGAATAATTCGCTGCGGGGGGCTACCAGACGACGCAGTGAAAAAATCCGTCGCCTGTCGCTGTGCCGACGCGTTAAATAGCTGAACATTGGCAACTTGCTTGAGCGACGTTGTCAGTGCTGATTGAAAATTCGTCGCCGTATCTGCAGCCGTAGCGCCCAGCGCAAATGTACCCATCCCATTCGCGGTACCAGCCGTCATAACCAGCGGCGTTATCGTTCCGTCCGGTAGGGCCAAAGTAATCGTAACACTTTCACCTGAATTTGGTATGCCTGACGAAAAATCAGCCGTCATAGTTGCAGGCGAAGACGTTGATAAAGTAGCCGAGCCCTTTGAAAATGTCGATGATGTGCTCTTAATCGACATCCCAAACGGAAATTCCGCTGCGGGCGATGTGAGTGTCACTTGTGGCCCATTGCCCACAATACCCATTCTTCCCAGACCATCAGAACCGAGATCCGCGGATTGGCGCTCGGTGATAAGCTTGCCTAATCCATCCTGACCGGTCGATGCATCACCATTTAAAATTGACGTGAGGTCTAAAGCGGGAGCAGATGATGTATTGGCACCACCAAAAATGTAACCATTAATACCGCGCGTATTCACATAATCAAGGGCGGACGTTAAAACAGATTTAAGTTGAGATTGCCGAGAGGCACGCCCCGCCGGATCGCTCACATTAATAGCTGCAAGAGGACCGTTTCTGGTAGCCTTAGCTGCATCCGAAAGCGAAGTAATGGCATTAATGGATGTCGTTAAATCGGCATTAACAGAAATATTTGAGTTTGCGAATATATCGGATGAGCTAAGCTGAGACTGAAGATCAAGCACCTCGAAAACAGAATTACCTAAACCTGAATTTGTTGTTGAAATTTTGCCTGTCGCAAGCTGTGCTGACTTTGAATTCAGGTCATCATGTATTTTCGTCAAAGTTTGCGAGATCCAGCCCGACCATGCGTTTCCAATCCCTGCGCCCGAAATGCTCATATACTTACTCCGTCACAACTGCATCAAGACTGTGAACATTTCTCTGACGGTCGTCATAACTTTTGCGTTAGCAGCATATACATTTTGAAGCGCCGTAAGATTTGTTAATTCTTCATCCATATTAACGGCCGAGGCTTGACTGAATCGGCCTTGAACCGACGACAAAACCACTGATTGGCTACTGTCCACAGACGCCAGTCGATTAGTAAGATTTGCTTGCGATTGAAGAACTTGCTTAACGAAATTACCAACCGTAGACACTGTTCCGGCCAAATCGCCAGATTGTAGATTTATCTCAATTGGTTTGGTCGTAAGCTGCGTAATCAACGTATTAACACGCACTGAATCGCCTGAAGGAGACGCACCAGTCGAATCAACTAATGCCGACGGCATCGAAATCAATGCAGGATTTAATTGCAACCGAGCTGAAATTCCAATTCGTTGATCAACACTGTCGAATGAACCCGTAAACGGCGTACCCGTGGTTGAATCGATAAACACCGGAAGCGCACTTCCCTGCCCCTGAATATTCGTATTTGTAATTGACGCTGATAATCCGTTCACTACGGCCGGCAAGGCGGCTGTAAAAGATAAGAAATTTGATGGCGGTGTAGTCGATGGATTAACCACCGTAACGCCTGCTCCTATTGAATTTAAATCTGCCTGTATAGCTGATGCAGCAGCCGTTAATCCCCCGGAAAAATCCACTCCAAGAACTTTATCAGTTGGATCTGATGTTATAGTATCGGCAAGAGGTAATTTCGAAGCATTATCGGCGCGTATGATAGTTACTTTTTGCGCCGTGCCAGAGCTATCAATATAAGAAAGCGATAGGCGATTTCCCGACTGAATACCCGTCGTATCGATAGATAAACCACCATTAATTACAGTTGACGAAACAGACCGATTGGACAAAGCCTGTGAAAGCCCTGCTGCGACGTCATCCAATTGAGACTGGGCGCTCGGTAGTATCGTATCACGGAGATCGACTAATCCACCAAGTTGCCCTCCGATCGTGCCTCCGCCGGACAAAAGATCAATAGAGCTACCATTTCCCGAAAGCGTTAGGGTCCCTACACTACGTTGCGCGGCAACACTTGAATATTGGCTACTCGCAGACAAAGGCGCATGTGAATCAAAACTCAAATTCGAGGCCTGGGAGCCAATCACTAACGAAGCGCCACTTCGAGTCGTCAAATTCACGCTGCCATTAGGTTGCTCGTTGACCGAAATGGATATCAACTTTGATATTTGCGATAGTGCAGCATCGCGATTATCCAACAGGTCCAAATTATTCTGAATACCTAACGTGTTGATTTGAGCGTTTAAAGACGCCAATTGTTTTAGGAGTGTATTAACCTGCGTCGTTGATTGACTGATCGCATCTTCGGTATTGTTTCGTAAATTCTGTATACCGCCTGACATTGACGATAATTTTTGAGCAAGGTTTTTTGCGCTCGAAAGCGTCGACATTTGCTCCGCGCTGTCGGATTGATTGTTTTGCAACGTTGCTAACGCATTTTTAAAGGCATCGACGCTTGAGGATAAATTCAAAGTGCCAGTAGGATCGCCACAGATCCCATCCAGCTGCTTGGTGTAATCCGCCTGCGTACTTGTATATCCAGACGAGCTTGTTTCATTCCATAGCTGTTTCTGCACATAGCCATCAAGGACACGCTGGACGGATGGATTTAAACCGTTAGAGTTTTTTCCAACATATTCGCGCCTTACATAACCGGGCTGATTAGCACCGGCAACATTTTGGGAAACGACAGACAAAGCATCTTGAGTCTGATTAAGACCATTAAATGCATTAGAAAGTGCCCCAAAAAGATCCATTATCGATTACCTCTTAAACGCTATACACTTTAGCGGATCACGTTAACCGCCTCAGTCATCATCTGTTGGGCTGCCGTGATAACTTTTGCGTTGGCGGAATAAGCTTGCTGCGTTGCAATCATAAGGCTGAATTCTTGCGAAATATCAGCATTGGATGCCTCAAGACCCCCAACGAGAATATTTGAATCGCCAGCGCCATATATAGGATCACCCGACTGATCGGATTGCTGATAGACGCCACCATCCAAGCGCTTAAGAGCTTGCCCGCCGTTAAATTTAGCGACCGCAATATCGGCTACCGGCTGTTGTAAACCATTTGAATATTGAGCATATACACGGCCTTTATCGCCAAAATAAACACCCGTTAATGATGCAGATGAATAACCATCTTGCGCAACATTGGTCGTTCTAAACTGACCAGAGGTATCACCATATTGCGACATACCGGTAAAATCGATCGTGATGGATCCTAAAGAGGTGCCATCAATCGATAGTCCTGAAACTCCTACCTTCGGTGTCGCTGGCACAGTCATATTGCCGCTACCATCGAATTGAAAGTTTTGTAATAATGTCCACTTGGGGCTGGTGCCGGTAGCCTTACTATCATTCTCATAATAAAGGTCATACGTACCCGACGCGTTCTTCGCCCAACGTGTTTGTAACGTTGCCGGAGAGCCTTTAGCATCGTAAACGGTAACCGATCCGCCTGCGATAGACGCGTTTAATAAAGTACTTTCGTTATTAGCGGAATAGGTCGTCGCAACTACGGGTGGCGTGGCCGTCGGATTAGCTGCAATACCTGCAGGTAAAGCATTGGCTACGCTGGCCGGATTAGATGGCGTTGTTGGTAAATTTCCCTGATAGGTAATTGTTGCTGTTGCCTTCGGAGGCATATCACCCGTAGGCAACTGGATCGTTGTCGGCACACCCGAATTGGCCATGCCAGACGTTGGATCAACCGTGTATCCCATCAAATAATAGCCTGCGCCATTGACGAGGGTCTTATTCTTATCCAGCGTAAAATCACCACGCCGCGTAAAAAAGGGTGATGTTGAGAACGACGACGCACCTGATGTCGTGGTTGTTTTTTGGCTCGTTGCAAAATAGCCGTCGCCGGACAGAGCAATATTTGAATTAATACCCGTCGACTTAAAAGCGCCAGCAACTGCATTGGTTGCCAAGGATGTCGCTGTGACGCCGCCAGTGATACGAGCAGTTAATCCCAGATCAGGGATCATATCCTGAAAATTGGTATCGATCCGTTTATAACCAATCGTCTGTGAATTTGCGATATTACCGGAAATATTATCGAGCGCATAAGCCTGCGCCGCCATGCCGGATACCGCTGTCTGCATTGCCCCGAAAATTCCCATTTAATGCTCCCATGCGCATGCCATCTGTGCCGCTCAATTATGATAAGCGGAAACATCGTCAGAGGACCCAGCGCAAACAGCATGCCATCACAAGGATATTGTTTTTACGTAATAAATTTTGTCAGCAATTTAGCGACCCGGCAATTTGCGCCATCTATTAGGCAAAAAATGCCTACTACTACAGGTCGTCGTCGCGCTCTGGCGCCCTAAACCGTTCAAGCCTTGCAGAGCGAACCGCAAGATCAGACCAATGATCAATGTCACAATCAAACACGGCAAGTCCAGCCGTGGGCATATGCTCGCGAAGTCGCGCTAGAGCATAGCGATCACCATATCCCGTTAGCTCTTGGGCAAGATCGTGCAACGAAGGATTATGGCCAACAAGAATAAGCGTCATAACTCGATCGGGCACGGATTGTAGAAGTCGCAACACCTGATCGGATGAGGCAAGATACAGCCCGTTTTCATAGCGGGCTTCAATCTCACCGAGTGCGGCCTTAGCCTGCTCCCACGTCATTTTTGTTCGGTTTGCGGGTGAAACAAGCGCCATATCAGGGAAAATATGTTCCTGAACGAGATATTTTCCCACGGCTGCGCTATCCCGCATACCGCGCGCAGTCAGCCCCCGATCAAAATCGGGTGCCGCATCATGCGGTACAGCTTTTCCATGCCGGAATAAAATCAAACGACGCATATACTAACGTTATGCCAAGGCCGAATAGCGGACAAGCCGCGTTATATTCGCTCCACAGCGTGTTGAAATATGCGGATGGAAGAGCCATTTATCTAGGAGGAACGCAGCTCCCGCTTAGATTGGCTCACCTTATGACCGACCCTTATCATTCCAGGACGATTAATTCTTTCCGGGTAACAAAAATTCCCAGCTGGGCGCTCCTCCTCGTGGCGATTATGGCGGGTGCCTTAGGTATTGGCGTGTTTCTTCTAAGCGCCAGCATCCTCTTAGTGGTCACGCCGTTTATCGTTGTCAGCGCCCTTATCCTACAATGGCGGATCCGCAGGGCGCTGCGACAGGCCGAGCGCGAGGCCGGCGAAACGTCGATTGAGGCGGAATATCGCATCATCGAAACGCGAAAAGATCTCTAATTCTTCTTTTCCGGCATACGCACGACCATGACCGAGCACGGCGCATGCCGGACGATCGTCGTAGCATTGGAGCCAAGGAGGTAGGTCGACATTGCTGGGCGATGCGATCCGACCACAATCAGGTCCGCCTTGGCCTTTTCTGCCTCCGCCAGCACCTCATTATAGACTGAACCCATACGAACCGCCGTCGTTACCTTTGATTTATCAGTCAGAGGCAGCTTGGCTACGAGTTCCTTCATCCGCTTTTCGCAGTCCTCCTGTTGTTCTTCATCAAAAGAAGGCGGCACATATTCCATAAAGGTGACCGGCAGGATCGACCGGACATAAACGAGGTGAAGCGATGCATCGGTCATCGCGGCGAGTGCGACTGCACGATCGAGTGCGGGTTGCGCAATATCGATTTCTGACAGATCGACGGGAACAACAATCGAAGAAAACATGTCGAATCCTTCCATAAGCCATGAGGTCACTTAAAGCGACAGCCTCAAAATGGCGGGAGTAACCCTACCCCGCCTTGATCTGGATCATAAAAGCCTGCAATCGATCAGCCTTCTACCCCGAGTTTCTTTTGTAAGCTTGAAGATGAGGTGGTGTATTGAAACGTTAGCCGCTTATCGGGGTAGACATAGCGATAGACCCGCTGGGCCGCCAAGGCTCCCTCATGGAATCCGGATAGGATGAGCTTCAGCTTGCCGGGATAGGTATTGATATCGCCGATCGCAAAGATACCCGGCGTTGAGGTTTCGAACCTCTCGGTATCAACAGGCACCAGATTTTCCGATAGCGACAGGCCCCAATCGGCAATTGGCCCCAATTTCATCGTCAAGCCAAAAAACGGCAGCATGGCATCGCAGTTAATATCGAAAGCGCTGTTATCGCTTCCACGGCAAATGGCCGACGATAGAAGCCCATTATCGCCGCGCAAGCCCGTCACTTGGCCAATCCTCAGGTCCATTTTCCCGTCTGCGACCAAAGATCGCATTTGTTCAACGCTGTGCGGCGCAGCGCGGAATTCGTCCCGGCGGTGCATCAGCGTCACCCGGCGCGCAATTGGTTGGAGATTGAGCGTCCAATCCAACGCTGAATCGCCGCCGCCGACGATCAACACGTCGCAACCGCGAAGCTCTTCCATCCGTCGCACGGCGTAAAAGACGCTTTTTTCCTCATACGTCTCAATTTCAGGAATTGGCGGCTTTTTGGGCTGAAAAGATCCACCACCAGCAGCAATAATCAACGATTTCGTCTCAAATTCTGTGCCCGCGTCGGTCATCACTCTAAATAGTGGGGCTGTTGCTGTGCCCATGCTTTCGACCGACGCGACCATCTCAGACAAATGAAACTCAGGATTAAAGGGCTCGATCTGCTTCAAAAGATTATCGATCAAGCCCTGCCCAGTGACCGAGGGAAAGCCCGGAATATCGTAAATCGGCTTTTCAGGGTAGAGTTCGGCGCATTGGCCCCCGATTTTTGGCAAAATATCGACCAAATGACATTTAATATCCAGCAAACCTAGTTCAAATACAGCAAACAGGCCAACGGGCCCCGCGCCTACAATAAGCGCATCGGTTTTGATCACATCAGACATTTGGGTCTCAATCTTTCTGAAAAGCGAAATTAGGCTTGGTGTTCTGGCGTGTGCAAAATCAAACCATCGAGTTGATCAGTCACCTTAATTTGGCACGAAAGGCGGGAATTTGGCCGCACATCATAAGCAAAATCCAACATATCCTCTTCCATAGAGGTGGGAGGACCGACAATCGCCTGCCAAGCATCGTCAATATAAACATGACATGTCGCACATGCACAGGCGCCGCCGCATTCCGCTTCAATACCCGGAACCGCGTTCTTGATCGCAGCTTCCATCACCGTCGATCCATTTGGCGCCTCAACCATGCGGGCGGTTCCGCCAAAATCGACAAATTGTAATTTTGCCATTGTCCCCTCATAATAAAACGGAACTATCACTGTCCCAAACTCGATATTGGATACTGGAACAGCTGCGCTTTGACGAGGGGTAAACGTAATAACGCCCCAAAGATCGGCGAAAAGGTCGCAGGGTCGCGAATTGTACGATAGGGTAACTTTCCCGTTAACGTTGTTTTCATTCTTCTCAACCCGCGGGTATTCTTTTGGGTCAGCGATTGTTAAAATGCGCGATGATCGGTTCCTGTCCGGGGCAAACCGGAAACACTGAGGCATAAAATGGCGACGCAGAAAAAAGTTTCGGATTCGGCTGAAGCGGCACTCTCGGCAATTGAAGAGGCTCTGAATCTCTCAATTAACGGATCAGCCCCGGATGCGACGGAGGATACGTTGCCCGAAAGCTCGGCAACGGCAAAATCGCGTATGCCTCGAACCGAAGCCAATGCCTCAGACATAAGCTCGCCATCACGTAGTTCTGAAACAGGCGCTCGGCGGGACCGCCAGCCCGTTGATCGGTCGCGTTCAGACGACGGCACGAGATCTCTGCCCGGTCAGCCTGCCAATGATGACCGGCGTGCTGTCGGCGAAATTCTTCAAGCCCTTCAAGCGCAGTCGTCGCGCCGCGCCTATGTCGTTGCTGCCATTGCATCGGTCGCATGGCTTGCATTCACGGGATATGCGTTCTGGGCAACGGTCGATTTAGCCACCGGCACGGACGCTGGTATTTTCAGCCAGGGTTTTAAAGCGGTTCTCCCCTATTTAGCCTTTGCCAGTGCGCTTCCGATTATCGTTTTCTTTGCGCTCGCTTTCGCATCGGTTCGCGCCCGAGAGATGCAGGTCGTAGCCCAATCCATGGCCCAAGTCGCCATGCGGCTCGCCGAACCCGAAAATTCGAGTGCCGAAGCCGTCGTAAGCCTTTCGCAAGTTGTGCGCCGCGAAGTAGCCGCGATGGGCGATGGCATGGAACGAGCTGTTGCTCGCGCCAGCGAACTCGAAACCATGGTGCACAATGAAATTGCGACGCTGGAACGCGCCTATGGCCAGAACGAGATCCGTATCCGTGCTCTGATCGACGAATTGGCATTGCAACGGGATGCCATTTCGACGAATGCCGACCAAATTCGTTCGTCTATCCTGACAACCCATGAACATCTTGGCCGCGAAATCGATACGGCAATGAACCGCATCACCTCGCTAGTTGAAGATGCTGGTCAAAAAGTTGCGTTCGCGATTGATTCCAAAACGGGCAGCATTGCCGCAACCCTCGGCCGCACTGGCGAGTCATTAATCTCGACCTTGACCGATAAAGGTGACGATCTCCTGCGTAATTTGGGTCAAGCCAATGAGTCAATCACCGGCCGCCTGACCCAAGTAGGTGAAAATATCGTAACAACCCTGTCGAGCAAAGCCGATGCCGTTTCCGAAAAATTGGCGACCACTGGAACACATCTAACGACCGAACTTGTTTCGCGTGCGGAAGATATGGTGCAAGCCATTGAAATTTCAGCTGAAAAAGCAGGTTCGAAAATTGCTGATGGCTCATCGACTTTTGCCGCCAATATTTTGAGCTCAGGCGAAGAAATTCGTACCGCCCTCGCCCGTCAATCTGAGGCGATTGAACGGACCTTTGATGATACCGCCACCCGGCTCTCTATCATCATGGACGAGAAACTGTCGGAATCGCGCGCAGTATTTACCGAGGGCTTAGGCGATATCGCCAGCACCGTTACCTCGCAAGCTGAGCGTTTAAGAGACGATTTCGGCCGCGAGGCGGAAACCATCCGATTGCGCATGACCGAAGCGGCTGGCGGTCTCATCGATGAGTTGTCGACGGAAACCAATCGTCTGAGCAATGTTCTCTCGGAACGCGCAACGGCAATTGAATCAACGGTCGAAAATGCCTCGCAAAAGCTTGATATAAGCCTTTCAACGCACCTGTCGCGGATTGACAGCAGTCTTTCGGAGGCTGGCGGTTCGATCGATAGTAAGCTCAATGGCCACATCAATCGGATCGAGACAAACCTTCATACAATCAGCGAACGCCTTGATAATAAAATCGGTGTGCATGCGGATCGTATAGAGTCCAATCTTGGTCGTGCCACGAGTGATCTCGACAGCCGCCTGGGCGGTCATATTACCCGCATTGAAAATGGCTTGACCGAGACAAGCAAAACCATTGATGCGACGCTTCATCGTCGGGTTGAAACACTCTCCAAGACCCTTGAACTCGGCGCGCAAGCGGTCGATGAAACGATGGGCCGTCGGTCAGACGCGATCGAGCGTACACTATCCGATCACGTCGTCGCACTCGAAACGAAGATCGCAAATGTCAGTGAAAACTTTACGGGCATTATTGGTGAACGTGTCGCAGCCGTATCTGCTTCCTTCATGACCGGCGCTAACCTCATTGAAACGAGCCTGTCTCGGAATGTCGAACACATCGAGTCCAATCTCGCCGGTTATGCAACACGCATCGACCAATCGATCGGTAGCCGTGTCGCCTCGCTTGAGGCAACCATTCGCGATGGCGCTACAGCCCTTGATCGCAATCTTTCGAGCTATCTTGGCGAGATTACCGCAACGCTTGATCAAGGCGGCGCACGGATTAATTCGACCCTATCGGGCCAAATTGAGGCCTTCGAAAAGACCGTTATTGTTAAGGGTGGCGCATTAAGCGAAACACTCTATCGCCGCCTGTCGGACTTCCAGACGAATATCTTGGACCGCAGCAGCGATATTAATGTTGCCATCACCGACAACCTTACAAAACTGGAACATGTTCTCGAAACCAATGGCAGCGTCTTGGCTGACCGGATCGAAAAAAATACGACCCAGTTTACAACAACCATTGAAGCTCGCCTCGGTGAAGTCGCGCACCTATTCTCGACCGAAGGTAAGGCGCTGTCTGACCGCCTCTCAGAACAGGCCAAGAATGCAGCAGGCATTATTGAACATCAACTCAGTGCGATTGAAGAAAACTCGCGTCTGAAGAGCATCGCGGTCGCCGAAGGTATTGATGCGATGTTCGCTCGCGTCGATCAGGGCATAGCACAGCGTACGACAGCTTTGGTCGATGCCATGTCTGAACGCGCCGCCGGCATCGAAAATACGCTATCCATCAGCAACTCAGCGATTGGCGCAACCATTGAAGCCAAGACCGAGGATCTTGGTCGCGTCATGACGGAACGTGCCGAGCGCGTAACACAAACGCTCGCCGTTCGTGCGACCGAAATTAACGAGATCCTTGGCGAACGCGCTCTCGAAATTGCTGGCACGCTTGACGGGCAAGTTCGGCACTTTGAAGACAATATCGTTTCACGACTTGAGACGATCGGAAGCGTCATCAATACACAAAGCGAGCGGTTTGGCGAAACGCTTCAAGGACAGACGGAAGCGATCTCCGGTGCGCTTGATACGGCTATTGATAAGCTTTCAACGGCGCTTGATACGCATGGCAACGGCTTGATCAATAATTTGCGCTCTCATGCTACCGATGTGTCGCAGACGATTACGGAAGTTGGTCAAACCGCTGCGCGTAATCTTACCGATGCAACTTCGACGATCCAATCCGAAACGCTCGTCACGCTACAAAAATTGGCAGATGCCAGCCAGATCGTACAAACTGTCATTGGCTCGGCCAACGACGCGATTGTGAAACTGGAAGGCACGCTGGCGGATCGTATCGTAGGCCTCTCCCATGCCGGATCGATCATCCGCGACGATGCAATGGAATCAACCAAGCTTCTTATGGAGCAAATCGAAGCGATGCGTTACGTTACAGGTGCAGGCGTCGGTGAAACGCGTGCCCTCATCGAAATGTTGGATGAACGTACCCGCGCGGTATCGTCGGTCACCCGCGAACATGTCGACATGCTTGAAGCAGCTACCGGCATGCTCACGCAAGTCGAACAGCGCCTCGGTATTGATTTGGCCACACGCCGTGAAAATATTGAAGCCCTCACTGCAGGTCTCAATTCGCGGATCAGCGACGTGCAAAATGTTGCCGACAGCTTCGCTTCCAAAATGGCGGAAGCTCTCGAAGTTGTTGAGAACAGAACAACGGCAATCAATTCTCTGATGAACGACACGTCGGCCAAGGCCGGTGAAGCACTGCGCCAGCAATTTGCTGCCGTTCGCAGCGAAGCGGACAACGAAAAAGATCGTACGCTTGAAGCCGTGCGCAGCTTAACAACCGCGACCATTGCAGAAATGGGCGAGGTTCTTTCGAAACTGGTCGAACGCTTTGACGAAACCGCCAAAGAAGTTAAAGCGACGACGTTTCAAATCGCACGTGAAATTGAAAACACGCGTACCGAGATTGCGGGCAGCCTCGTCAATCTGCCGCGTGAAACGCAAGAGCAAGGCGCCAATCTGCGTCGGGCCATTAGCGACCAATCGCGCGCGCTAAGCGAGTTGTCTAACATCTTGGCATCGACAGGAAGAGTAACCGACGTGGCAAAGCCAATGTCGGCTGCGCCTGCTCCGATTCCAGCCCCCACTCCTGCTCCTGTCGCGCCTCGTCAAGAGCAAGCATACGTTGCCCCGGTTCAGCCCGCTCCTGTAGCACCTGTCGAGCCAGTGCGCACAGAGATCAAAGCGCCATCCTTTGTGGCCCGGGACGTTCAGCAACCGACCCCTCCAACGCCAGAAATCGGCATTCGTCAAGATGCCAAGCCAGCACAGGCGCAAGCGACCGATAAAGGCCAACGGACTGGTTGGCTGTCGGATTTGTTAGATCGTGCGTCACGCGATGACGGCAAAACAGGTCAGCCATCAGAACCCGCTGCAATCGTGGCCGCACCGAAAGTACAAGTCCCAGTTGAGGAGCCAAAGGTTGAAGCGCCGAAAGAGCCTATCTCGGCTCTCTTGACAGATATCTCAAAGCTTGTGGACGAAGCCTCCGTCGCCCGCCTTTGGAACAGCTATCTCAAGGGCGAGCCTGCCGCATTCTCAAGACCGATGTATACCCTGGAAGGCCAACGTCGTTTTGAAGAGCTTACCGCACTTCACACAAAAGATGACCGCTTCCGTTCGAGCCTCGATGCGTATGCAGCAAAGTTCGAAGCGGTTCTCCGTGACCTGACAACGACAGACCAAGATGGCGCGATTACGCGTTCGATCTTAGCCTCACCGGAGGGTCGCGTTTATACGGTCTTAGCGCATGTCAGCCGCAGGCTTGGCTAAGGAGCTAGGCATTATTGAAGAACCTAGACCTTCGGGTCTGGGTTCTCCGTATGACCATCGACCGCAATAGCCTGCCCCGATACGTAGCGCCCACCTTCGCTCGCAAGAAAACGCGCCATGGCAGCCACATCGCTTGCTTCCACAAAGGTGCGCATGGACGTACCGGACGCATAGCCCTCGTAAATCGCATCACGCGTCGTGCCTTTTAATGCCGCTTCTTTGGCCAGCACACGCTCCATGCGCGGACCTTCAACGGAGCCCGGACAAATTGCGTTGGCGCGAATGCCAAACGGACCTAGCTCCATCGCGACCGTCTTCATAAGGCCGATAATGCCCCATTTGGCGGCTGAATAAGGCGAGCGGTTCGGATAGCCATAAAGCCCGGCTGTCGATGACGTAAAAATCATACAGCCGCTGCGTTGCGCCTTCATGAGCGGGGCCGCAAATTTCGCGGCCAAAAAGGCACCCTCTAAATTTACGGCAACGCATTGGCGCCATCCATCGAGCGGCATATCTTCGATCAGTGCCGTTGGCCCAGCAATGCCGGCATTGGCGCACAATACATCAATCCCGTCCCACTCCCGTTCCAACTCTTCGAAGAGCGCGGCCATATCGGATTCGGAGGAAGCATCCGTCTTGCTTGAGCGCCACAGCGGATCAACCTTTTCGAGAGCCTCTTGATCAACATCCGTTATCCAAACGGAAGCTCCTTCATCAGCAAAAGATTTAGCCATCGCTAAACCAATGCCAGAAGCGCCAGCCGTTATAAGGACACGCTTTTTAACGGTTTCGATCATTCGAATCCTCCCCTTTGATGACGATCTTTCCTTCGATCTTATCGAAGCACCCTAGCGCATTAACCTTTTTGAAAGGAATTCCTTGTTTTGGCCGCCGTAAATGTTTAACAGTTTATTAACAATTGAAGGGAACCATTTTGCATTTTCTCGCAAAGCTTGTTCTGTGCAGCACCTTGATCGCCGGCCCCGCTCTTGCGAGTTCGCCAGCGAACACCGCGCGCATCTCCCTACCAAAGCCGACGACAATGGCGCTCGCAACATCGGATGCGAAGGCGCCGTGGGGTTGGACGGATTTTTGTACCCGTCATGCGGACGAATGCACACTGCCTGATTTACCAATCGTTTCGATCGCGCTGACGACTGAACGTTGGAAACTCATTCAAGAAATTAATTCCAGCGTAAACGCATCAGTGCATGAAGCAACCGATCAGGAAATATACGGCGTTCCAGAACGCTGGGAATTTCCGACATCAGGCTCTGGCGACTGCGAAGATTTTGCGCTTGAAAAGCGCAAGCAGCTGATCAATGCCGGCTTGCCCCGCCAATCGCTCTTAATGACGGTCGTGACCGATGAAAATGGATTTGGACACGCCATTTTAACGGTGCGCACGACGAATGGCGATTTTGAGCTCGATAACCGTACGGACCGGATCTTGGCGTGGGAAGCAACCGGCTATGGCTTTGTAAAGCAGCAAGCGCAGGATAACCCAAATCATTGGGTAAGGCTCGGCGGGCCAACGGCCCCCCTCATGACGGCTACAGCCCAAAAATAAGCAAAGCCGAGCTTTGCCAATTCTCGTTAGCCAATTTTTTGCAACCCCTTGGCAAACCGACGCCAATTCGCAACATAATTTTGGGCTGACTCAATGAGACGAGCAGCAGAGGCTTCATCCAAGGTGCGAATAGCCTTTGCTGGCGATCCGACAATCAAAGAATGATCCGGAAACTCTTTGCCTTCGGTCACCAACGCGTTTGCACCGACGAGACAGAACCGACCAATCTTAGTGCCGTTTAATATCGTTGCACCCATGCCAATGAGAGACCCATCACCGATGGTGCAACCATGTAAGATAGCGTGATGGCCAATCGTACAATCCGCACCGACGGATAGAGGAAATCCCATATCCGTATGAAGCATCGATCCTTCTTGGATATTGCTTCGATCACCAATCGAAATGGTCTCGTTATCGCCGCGCAACACGGCGCCGAACCAAATGCCTACTTCGTCACCGAGCTTGCATTTCCCGATGACATGCGCATCGGGCGCTATGAAATAGCGGTCCGGTTCAGGTAGTTCAGGGCCGATACCATCAAGCTGATAAATCGCCATATGCGTGCAGCCCCGGATATAGAATTAATCGATGTCTTCGAGATCAATATCAAGGATCGACATTGTGAAGGCAAAGGAACGATCGCCATCTTCAATGTCGAGCGAAATGATACCGATAAATTCATCACCAATCATCACTTCAGCCGAATCCGTCTTCTTAGGACGCGCGACGACTTTGATATTGGCATTGCCGAAAAGACGGCGAAAATAGGTTTGTAGTTTTAGGAGTTCGGCCTTGTCCATCGAGATCCTGCCATGGTTGTTGCACCCCACTCATTGGGTGCAAACCCGATGACACGGCATCGGTCGAACTGCAACCTTTTTGAGCCGTAATTTACAGGTTAGCTTTATCGGCCAAGATCTGATCCATCGTGCGCGCTGGCTCGGCGCAGCCTGATTCACCCACTATTTTGGCGGGAACCCCGGCCACCGTCACATTGCGTGGCACATCCTTCAAGACAACCGATCCCGCAGCAACGCGGGCACATTGACCGATTTCAATATTACCGAGAATTTTGGCGCCCGCTCCAATCAAGACGCCCTGCCTAATTTTCGGGTGTCGGTCGCCAACGGCTTTGCCGGTTCCACCTAAGGTAACACCTTGAAGAATAGATACATTGTCTTCCACAACAGCCGTCTGACCCACCACAAGCCCCGTCGCGTGATCAAGAAAGACGCCGAGACCGATGCGCGCCTCGGGGTTGATATCCGTCTGGAAAATTTCCGACGAACGGCTCTGAAGATAAAGCGCAATATCGCGGCGCCCCATCCGATTCAGCGCGTAGGCCATGCGATGCGTTTGTAAGGCGTGAAAGCCTTTAAAATATAACAAAGGTTCGATCATGCGTGAGCAGGCCGGATCACGGTCTGCCACTGCAATCAAATCGGCCCGAAAGCCCTGCCCTATTGCCGGGTCAGACGCGGCAAGCGATGAAAAGATCTCAAAAATCCGATCACGCGGAAGATCCGCATGATCAAGACGCGAAGCCAGACGCGCGATGACCGCGGAATCGAAAGAGGGCTGATCGATCACGTTTTGCCGAACAAAGGATCCCAAATCACCATCAGACGCCAAAATATCGGCGGCTTCACTGCGAATTTGTATCCATAACGGATCAATTGACGCGTCAATTTCAACGCCCGCCAGAGGCAATTTTGCGGTCATTCCCATGTGTCGTCCTCCAAGCTGAAATATCAGCTGATCAACACCGTATAGCTATGCAGCCATAGGCAGTTTGGCAACCTTCTATGGCATTAATTTGGAACTTTCCTTGCATCCCTGCAAATAGAAAAGTTCAGGCTCGACCGTTGAGAAAAGAAATCACGGCATCTTTATGCGTGCGATCACCGACGGCGAGATTGTGATCCCGTCCAACAATGTCGAACGCTACGCCCCCGGGAATAATCGCGGCCAAAGCGCGCGGATCGCCCGCAATATCGTCTTTCGTGCCAACGGCAATATGCACAGGCACCTTGATTGCTTCGACCTCGGCACGCGTCACACCTTGCCGTGACCCACGCATACAAGCCGCGAGCGCAAGGCGATCACTCCCCGTCCGCTCCGCAAAGGCGCGAAACATACGAGGTACAGCGCCTGTTACATCGTCTAACGAAGGAGCTTCCAGTGCCTCGGCAATGCCGGGCGGAAGTCCATTGCCCTCGACAAGATGGATCCCAAGCCCACCAAGAAGGGCTGATCGAACCCGATCAGGATGCTGGTACGCCACAACAGCGGTAATCCGTGCGCCCATCGAGTACCCCATAATATCAGCACGCTTGATGCCTAAATGGTCCATCAACGCAATGACATCATCCGCCATAATGGCTGGCGTATAGGCAGCGGGATCATAGAGCTTTTCACTTTTCCCATGCCCGCGATTATCCAATGCGACAACCCGAAACCCCTCGTCCAAAAACCGCTTCGTCCAGGATGTGTCGACCCAATTGATCCGATGGGTGGACGCGAAGCCATGGACCAGAATGATGGTCTTTTCCGTCCCATTTTCAGGCATAAGATCTATAAAGGCCAATTCAACGCCGTTTGACTGGAAAAATTGCATAAATAGGCTTTCGATAAGATCGGACCGGCATAAGCTTAAAAGCCTACATAATGACATACAAGATGAACCTAATAGCTTCATCGAGTGCTGGCATAGCGCACCGCGAAAGTTTATGCTAATCGCCAATCATCTGACGATTTGAGAGCGATTCAATGGCCGACCACGCAATTCCCTATTTCAAAAATGATTCAGGCGTCCCTTCGATCCGGATTGGCGCACACGAATTCATGTGCGTCGGGGCCAGCCCGCCCTTCGATCATCCCCATATTTTCCTCGATATGGGTTCCGATTCGGAGGTGGTCTGCCCTTATTGCTCGACACTTTATAAGTTCGATACCTCCCTGCATGGCGCAGCCGATCCAGCCGATTGCGTCTTCGAGGCTAACAAAGCTGCCTGATCGGATAGGGTAAATGCCCGACAATCCATTTTTGATTGCGGGAGGCGGGATCGGCGGGCTGACGACGGCGCTTGCGCTCGCCCGTATCGGGCAACCGTCCATTATTATCGAACAAAGAACGCGGATCGATGAGATTGGTGCGGGAATTCAGCTATCGCCAAACGCGTCGCGGATCCTGATTGAAATGGGCTTTGGACCTGCCTTGGCAAAAACAGCAGCAGAGCCGCATCGCCTTGTTATTCGGTCCGGCAAATCAGGAAAAATGATAGGTGGCATGCCACTCGGACAAGCGATGCGAAGTCGATTTGGCGCTCCCTATTTAACAATCCACCGCGCCGATCTTCAAACGATCCTATTGGACGCGGTCCGCGGAAGCGACACGATACGCCTAGCCTTTGGCCGCAACGTCGCCGAAATTGAGAACAACGGACCATCCTCCGTCCGGATTCGTTGCGATTCACAATCCGCAAGCGAGAGTGTGACAGGAGCAGCATTAATTGGCGCCGACGGCCTTTGGTCGAATGTTGCACGCCTCATCGGCGACACCTCCAAGCCGGAATTTCGACGGCACATTGCATGGCGCGGCCTGGTCGCCAGAAAAGATTGGCCCGCCGATCTGCCAGTTGACCAAACAAACTTGTGGCTTGGGCCGGGCGCGCATCTCGTGCATTACCCAATTCGTCGCGGCGAGTTTATCAATCTTGTTGCTGTCACATCCGACCGTGACAATGAGCCCGGCTGGTCACGTACGGGTGATCCTTCCATTCTTCAGAAGCGTTTCTCGCGATGGCATACCGATGCTTTTCGTGCTATTCAATCGGTGGGTGATTGGACCATTTGGTCCTTGTTTGATCGAGCGCCTCGCCAAACATGGTTTGATAATCGCGTCGCGCTTTTGGGCGATGCCGCGCACCCTGTCTTACCCTTTCTCGCACAAGGTGCAGCTTTGGCAATTGAAGATGCTCATGTGCTAAGCACAGAAATCAAAAATAAAAACGGTAACCTCATCGAGGCATTTACAAATTATACCCGCATACGAAAATCGCGCAGTTCAAAAATTCAGTCTACTGCACGACGTAATGGCGATATTTATCATATGCCCTGGCCGCTCTCGATCGGTCGAGACCTTACAATGGCACGAATAAATTTCTCTGATCACACATCTTGGATTTATGATTGGCAATATCCTTGAAGGTATCCATCTTCAAACACCACTTCAAAGGCACAATCAATGACGGCCGAACATGATAAAGCCCATGCTTATCGCATAAAGCCAAACGAAAAGGTCGATCTGAGTACCATCGATCCAAAAGATACGAGCGGTATTGGCGATGCCGACAAAGCCCATTCGATACTTGCCAGCACGATTGAAGAAATCAACATCCTTCAAGACCGACTATATGCCGAAGGCAAACATAGCCTACTCGTCATTCTGCAAGGCATGGATACAAGCGGAAAAGATGGAACCGTACGGGGAGTCTTCAACGCCACGGGGCCGATGGGCGTTACCGTTCAACCGTTTCGCAAGCCCTGCGGCGAAGAGTTAATGCATGACTATCTCTGGCGAGCGCATCTTGCCGCCCCTCGGAAGGGCACCATCGGAATTTTCAACCGCTCCCATTATGAAGACGTACTGATCGCCAAAGTAAGAAAACTTGCACCTCATAGTGAACTTGAAAACCGATACGAACAAATAAATGCTTTTGAAAAAATGCTCGTTGAGAATGGCACTGTCATTGTTAAGTTCATGTTGCACATTTCAAAAGCAGAACAAGGAAAACGCTTACAAGAGCGTCTCGATGATCCGGATAAAAGGTGGAAATTCCAAGCCGCCGATCTTGATGATCACAAGGATTGGAAAGAGTATATGCACGCCTATGAAACAATGCTCGAGCGATGCTCTACGCCCCATGCACCTTGGCATGTCATTCCGTCAGATCACAAATGGGCGCGTAATGTTGCTGTTGCCAACATTGTCCGTGACGCCTTGCAGCAATTAGATCCGCAATATCCTCAGCCAGATTGGAAGCCAAGCGACTTTGTGATCGATTGACATCGTATTTTCATACAATTGCCGGATAATTTTACTTTAAGCTTGCGCTTTCCACCAAATCCGACACGATGACATAAATTTCAATCAGGGGTCGATTTTATGGTTCGGTACACGACGTTTGCGTTGGTAACATTAGCGGCTATTGCGTGTTTATTCGCCTATACATTCCACCCTGTCTTCGCCGGCGGCTTTTGGCTTTTTGGAACCTTATCCGCCATAGGCGTCTATAACGTCACCCAGACCAAACATAGTATTTTACGTAACTATCCAGTGATCGGGCTTGTCCGCTTTTTCCTTGAAAGCACCCGCAAGGAGATGCGCCAATATTTCATCGAAAGCGATACAGACGGAACGCCCTTTAGCCGCAATAAGCGATCCATCGTGTATCAGCGTGCGAAAATCCAATTGGATAAGCGCCCCTTTGGTACGATACTTGACGTCTATCAACCGGGCTTTGAATGGCTTGCCCATTCTCTATCGCCTAAGCATCCCGACCCGTCATCCTTTCGCGTAACGATTGGTGGCCCTGCCTGCACTCAGCCTTATGAGGCGTCGGTCTTTAACATATCAGCAATGAGCTTTGGTGCGCTCAGCGCGAATGCAATTAAAGCCCTTAATAAGGGCGCAAAACTTGGCGGCTTCGCGCATGATACCGGCGAAGGTAGCATCTCTATCCATCACCGTGAATTCGGCGGTGACCTCATTTGGGAATTAGGATCAGGCTATTTCGGCTGCCGCAATCCGGATGGAAGTTTTTCCGCCGAAAAATTTGCGTCCCAAGCCAAAGATCCGCAGATCAAAATGATCGAAATTAAATTGAGCCAAGGCGCTAAGCCGGGTCATGGCGGTGTGCTACCGGGCGCGAAAGTCACGGCCGAAATTGCTGAGGCGCGTGGCGTTCAAATCGGTGAAGATTGCGTTTCGCCCGCCTCCCATCCGGCCTTCTCGGATCCCCGTGGACTGATGAAGTTTATCGTTCAGCTGCGTGAACTTTCAAATGGTAAGCCTGTTGGATTTAAATTGTGCATCGGCGATAAAAATGAATTTTTAGCCATCGCAAAGGCGATGATCGAAACCGGTGTCGCGCCCGACTTTATTGTGGTCGACGGTGCGGAAGGTGGCACGGGAGCAGCCCCCCTCGAATTTACCGATCATATTGGTATGCCACTGCGCGATGGCTTAAATTTCGTTCACTCAACGCTTACCGGATTAGGCCTGCGCGACACTATTAAAATCGGTGCCGCTGGCAAGATCACATCGGCGTTTGATATGGCGCGCGTGATGGCACTTGGTGCCGATTGGTGCAATGCGGCGCGCGGCTTTATGTTCGCGATTGGCTGCATTCAATCGCAAAGCTGCCACACCGATCAATGCCCCGTAGGCGTTGCCACGCAAGACAAGTTAAGGCAGCGCGCCCTCATCGTACCTGATAAAGCGCAACGTGTCGCAAACTTCCATGCCAACACGTTACAAGCACTGGCCGAAGTCATTGGTGCTGCGGGTCTTATGCACCCATCGGACATCAGGGCAACCCAACTTCACCGCCGGATTAGCCCAACCCAAACCAAGAATTTTGCTGAGCTTTATCCTGTTATGAAAAAGGGTGAGTTGTTATCAGGCGGCGGAGATCACGAGATGCAAAAAAATTGGCAACTTGTATCAGCTGATCGGTTCACTCTCGCCGATTAAGATTTCTTGCGCCACACCAATATGCTGCTGGTGACATAATTAAACACCGCGCCTGTTAGCGCACCAGCAAGTCCCGCAACCCACCATTGCTGCCCTTCCGAGAATATCAAACGCGCCAATCCAACATTGGCAACAACGCCAATACTGCAACTGGCTGCAAAGAGGAGAAAGCCCGGTACCAACGCCCAGCCCGTAATGCGCCGATCCCGATAGGTTAACCCATTATTGAGCAAGAAATTGCTCAGCATGGCGACATAGGTAGCCGTTGTTTGCGAAACATCGAAACCGAAATCCGGAAAACTGGAGAGCATCAATTTTAAGAAAAGAAGGTGCACGACAACACCGGATGCACCAACAAGTCCGAATAAGAAAAAGCGCACGGGAACAAGGCGCCCCGTAAGATGGTGCAATAGAAAGCCAAGATAATCGAAAGCAACGCGAGCATCGAGCTTGCTCTCGCCACGTTGCCTTTCTCTAAACACGTACGGCGTTTCACGAATACTCAGCGGCTTATCTGCCGTCGCTAAAAGATCAGCCAAAATCTTAAAGCCTTCCGTCGCAAGTTTCGGCGCGGCACGCTCAACAATCTCCCGCCTGATCATAAAGAACCCGCTCATTGGATCTTTAACATCAGCCTTAATCACAAGGCGCGAAAGAAAGCGTCCAAAATCACTCACGAGACTGCGTTGCCCACTAAGCCCCGTAATCGCTGTACCTTCGCGCTCACGTGTTGCGATAACGAGATCAACGCCTTGCGCGCGAATAAGCGCCAACATGCGCACAAGCACGCGTTCGTCATGTTGAAGATCACCATCCATCACCGCGACATACTGCGCGCTTGATGAGAGCATCCCCTCAATCGAAGCGCCCGAAAGACCACGACGACCAACGCGCCGAATGCATCGCACACGCGGATTTTTGGCAGCAATTGATTTTACTTGCTCAGCTGTTCCATCAGGCGAATTATCGTCAACAAAAATCAACTCCCAAGCGTCATCTTCTAAAGCTGCTTCGACAAGGCTAACGAGCGGGCCTATATTCGCTGCTTCATTAAAAACCGGAACGATGATCGAAAGCTCAGGCGCTTTACCTCTATGGTCGTTACTCTGTTGCACAGCCATCGCTTTGCCACCCTATCAAACTTCGCCCGCTCTTGGCGGGTAATAATGCGTATAGCCTTGCCAATCGGTGATGCGCCAGCCCTCGCCCTCAATTTCGCAGGAAAGCGGCGCGATTGGAACTTTACCATGGCCACCCGGCAAATCGATCACATAAGTAGGCTGCGCAAGGCCCGACAGCCTACCGCGCAATTGATCGATGAGCGCTTTTCCCTCCGTCAAAGATGTCCGCCAATGGGAGGTGCCAGGCGCTAGATCACCATGATGCAAATAGTAGGGCTTCACGCCAGCCTCAACAAAAGCACGCATCAAATCAGTAAGCGTGTCCGCTTCGTCATTGACACCCTTCAACAAGACCGTCTGGCTGATGAGATGAATACCCGCCTGCGAGAGCTTTGTAAGCGCATCACGCGCGTCCGTCGTTAATTCTCGCGGATGATTGCAATGAACAGCAAGCCAAGCGGTCTTGCCCTCGGGCTTCAGCGAACTGGCCAATTCATCCGTTACCGCTTCCGGCATCACGACAGGCACACGGGTATGCCACCGAATGATCTTCACATGAGGAATGGCAGACAATCTCTGGCCAATGGCTCTCAAGCGGCGGGGCGAAAGAATGAGTGGATCGCCACCCGTAATCACCAATTCCCAGATCTTAGGATGTGCCGCGAGATAGGCAAAGGCACGGTCAAGCGCTGCCTCCGATAGCATTTCACCCTTATCGGGCCCCACTTTTTCGCGTCGGAAGCAAAAACGGCAATAGACCGGGCAAATATGAACAAGCTTAAGTAAAGCCCGGTCCGGATAACGATGCACAATCCCTTCAACCGGGCTATGCACGTCATCGCCAATCGGATCGATCAGCTCGCTCGGCAAATTCTCTAATTCGCGGGCATCGGGTAAAAATTGCAGCGCAATCGGATCGCTCGGGTCCCTAGGATCAATGAGCTTCGCCATCGCGTCCGTGACAGCAATCGCGTATCGCGCGGCCACGGGCGCGAGCGGCGTGCGATTGGACGCTGGCAATAGCCCAGAGCCAACGAGATCATCTAAGGAACGGAGAGGTTTGGACAAAGCTTTGCTTAAGACCTCGATCAAGAGATGGTGCGGACAGCGGGAGTCGAACCCGCACAGTATTACTACCGAGGGATTTTAAGTCCCTTGCGTCTACCAGTTTCGCCATGTCCGCATGTCATGGTCAGCTTCTGTCGATTCCGACAGCGTCAGAGGGTTACAGAAGCACTGGCAGCCGTGCAACCCCCTACCCGTCTGCTTTGGACTAAATCTTAGCCTTTATGGCCCTCAGCGATCGGGGCTTGATAGGCGAGGCCCATATCCCAAGGGAAATAAATCCAAGTATCTTGGGAAACTTCCGTAATAAACGTATCAACCAATGGCCTTCCAAGCGGCTTGGCATAAATTGTTGCAAAATGAGCATCGGGCAAAATATCCCGCACAATACGGGCCGTTTTGCCGGTATCGACCAAATCATCGATCACCAAAATGCCTTTGCCGCCCTTTTCGCCCTTGGCAATCACATCATCGGCAATGCGCTTCAAAACCATCAACTCGCCTTGATTGGTGTAGTCGTGATAGCTCGCGATGCAGATTGTTTCGATCACCCGAACGCCTAATTCGCGAGAAACGACCGCCGCTGGCACCAAACCGCCGCGTGTGATGCAAATAATCGACGAAAAAGGCCCAGAGGACGCAAGCCGCCACGCCAGCGCGCGTGCATCACGATGAAATTGGTCCCACGAAACCGGAAAAGCTTTCTGTGCCTGGCTCATTAATCACTCACATTGCGTTAGATTTAAGTTGGGAAATGAGGTCTGAAACCGCCGCTTTTGCGGTCTCCAATAGGGTTTCGTCGCGCGATCGCAGGACAATTTGATTGATAAAGCGCTGACCATCAAAATGCGGGTACGAGCCGATAATAACGCCCGCGTGAGCCTTTTGAACCTCGCCAAGTCCCGTCGCATAAGCGCCTTCGGGCAGGCCGCCCGAGTCCACCGAGACCGAAAGCAATTTCTTGCCCACCTTCAGCTTAGGTATAACGCCTTCAAGCATGGCCTGCATAATGGCCGGCACACCCGCCATCACAATCACATTTTCAACCATAAAGCCCGGCGCCTTCGATATCGGATTTTCGATCAAATCCGCTCCATGCGGAATTCGCGCCATGCGCAAACGGGCTTCGTTCAGGTCTTCGGGATTAGCATAGCGCTCCTTGAGCATCGCAACTGCCCGCGGATCATGCGAAATGGCAACGCCAAGAGCCTTGGCTACACAATCCGCCGTAATATCATCATGGGTCGGGCCGATGCCGCCGGTGGTGAACAGATAGGTATTACGGCTCCGTAGCGCGTTGACCGCCTCGACAATGGCCGCCTCGTCATCCGAAACGACCCGAACTTCACGAAGATCAATACCAATTGCGGTCAAATATTCCGCAATATAGCCAATATTCTTATCTTTTGTCCGCCCCGAGAGGATCTCGTCACCGATCACGAGCAATGCTGCCGTTACTCTCTCCGAATTTGTCGACACCATCGGTAACCCCTATTCTGAACTCTATCGTTCTATAGCCCACTCAAATTTTGGCTCAAGCGAAACCCTACGGCCATGCACCAAGAAATAATAACTAGGCCGTCTATTGGATGAAAAGCTTGCAAAGCAGGCAGGTTTAAATCATTTCTGAACAATAACCTTCGCGCCACAGAAACGGATCCGATGACTTTCGTTGAAGCCACCCATGCCACCCGCCGCAGACCCGGCGAAATCAAGCTTTTTGGGGCTGAGGCGTTCGCTTCGATGCGAAAAGCGGGGCAATTAACGGCTCAAGCGCTCGATCTGATGGTTGATCTCGTAAAATCCGGCGTAACGACCGATTATCTCGATCGCGTCGCGTTTGAATTCGCGATGGACCACAAGGCCTATCCGGCGCCACTCAATTATCGCGGCTTCACCCGCGGCATTTGTACGTCGATCAATCACGTTGTCTGCCACGGCATCCCCAATGACAAGCCGCTACGAGATGGCGATATCGTCAATATCGATATTACCCTCGTGGTCGATGGTTGGCATGGCGATTCAAGCCGCATGTATGGCGTAGGCGAAGTCCCGCGCCGGGCCGAGCGCCTCGTCGACATTACCTATGAATGCCTAATGCGCGGCATTGCGGCGGTGAAGCCCGGCGGCACCACAGGTGATATCGGCTATGCGATCCAATCTTACGCCGAGTCTGAGCGTTGCTCGGTTGTAAGAGATTTTTGTGGCCATGGCCTCGGACAACTCTTCCATGACGAGCCCAATATTCTTCACTATGGCCGCAAGGGGGATGGCGTGCCGCTAAAGCCCGGAATGTTGTTTACGATCGAACCAATGATCAATCTGGGTCGCCCCGAAGTAAAAGTGTTAGGCGATGGCTGGACAGCTGTCACAAGAGACAGATCGCTTTCGGCTCAATTCGAACATACCATAGGCGTGACGGAAACGGGCTGCGAGATTTTTACGCTTTCACCCAAAGGCCTCGACAAGCCGCCGCTCGGATCAATGACAACAGGGGACTAAACCATGACGGCATCCCATTCTCCCGACGCCGGAAAAGCGATCGAGGAGGATCATGCCGCAGGCCACCGCCATAGGTTGCGCGAACGATTTTCTCGCGCGGGAACTGCCGCTGTACAAAACTACGAATTGCTAGAATTGCTTTTGTTTCGCACCATTCCAAGGCGGGATGTCAAACCCTTGGCCAAAAAACTGATCGCCGAATTTGGCTCGGTCGCCGAAGTGCTTGGTGCACCCTATGCAAGATTATGCGGCGTTGACGGCATCGGTGAGGCAACCGCCATTGATTTAAAAATTATTGAAGCCGCAGGGCGTGAACTCGCACGCGGAGAAATCAAAAGGCGCACCATTCTTGGATCATGGAGCTCCGTCATCGACTATTGCCGCGCTTCGATGGCGTTTGAATCCCGTGAGATTTTTCGTATTTTATTTCTTGATAAGCGAAACGGCTTAATTGCCGATGAAGTGCAACAAACGGGAACCGTTGATCACACGCCAGTCTATCCACGCGAAGTGGTTAAACGAGCACTGGAACTATCAGCAACCGCCGTCATCCTCGTGCATAATCACCCGTCGGGCGATCCAACCCCATCCAACGCGGATATCGCGATGACCCGCCAAATCGTTGATGCCGGCAAACCGCTTGGCGTACTTGTCCATGACCACATCATCATCGGGCGGAATGGCCACGCAAGCTTCAAAGGACAAGGGCTTATTTAATTTAGAAAAATAACCGCCGCCTCAAAAAATATGCGACGCACCGGTTAAAACCGCGACAATAAAGCCATAAGAAAACGCGACACCCATCAAACCAATCGCGAAGCCGATGAGTGTCAGATAACCATCGCGTTCAACAAGCCCCAACCCCATCAAACAAAGCGCAATTCCGATTGGAATTTGACCAATCACAGGAAGTGCAAAAACAAGCCCAAGCGACAAAATGAGCAAGCCTAAGCCAAGAATTCGCCAGCTCGCGGCGTGATCAAACAAAGGCAAACGCGGGCGCGCCAATTTCTCGATCCAACGGACCCAAGGCATCGCCGTATCAACCGCCTTGGCTACGTCTTGCCGAGCGAGCGAATTTTTAAGAACGGCCGAGGGCAGCCAAGGGGCCGAGCGGCCAAAAATAAGCTGCAAAGAAATCGCGATCATTAAAAAGCCACTGACCAAGGCAATCGGTGGTGGCATGGGCAGGCTGTTGGGGAGCCCAAGGATAACGATCAGCAACGAGAAGCCCCGCGCACCCAACGCGTCCACAATCTGGCGGACGGTGATGCGATCGCCCTCGCCGTCTTTGGCGATTTTGGCGAGAAGTGACGAAATACGCAGCGAATGAGCAGACATGACCTATCGTTTCCTGTTACCGCGAGGCTTAGCAAAGCAAGCGTGAAAGCGATAGATGGCAATTCTACTTTACAGAGACTCGAGAAAAGCTTTGGCTTCAGCCGCGATCTGCTGGCGTTTTTCAAACGGCATTGCGGCCAAAGTACGGTAAGGCATCGCCAAACGCGGATTACCTTCCAAAACCGGGCGGTTTCGTGCCAGAAAATCCCAATAGAGGTAATTAAACGGGCATGCTTTCGGCCCAAGCTTTTCTTTCGGCGAAAAGGCGCAATGACCGCAATAATCGCTCATCCGATCAATATAAGCGCCAGACGCGGCATAAGGCTTGGACGCCATAATGCCGCCATCCGCAAACAAGGCCATGCCGTGGACATTGGGTAATTCGACCCACTCAAACGCATCGGCATAGACGGCCAAAAACCATTCTTCGACTTCAGCGGGGCTAATACCTGCCAGAAGCGCAAAATTTCCCAGCACCATCAAGCGCTGAATATGATGGGCATAGGCATGCTGTATCGTATCGCCAACGCATTGCTTCAAGCAATTCATCGACGTGTCACCCGTCCAATAAAATGCCGGTAGCGGACGATTGGCGTTCAGCGCATTGCTCTTTTCATAGCTTGGCATTTTCAACCAATAGAGCCCGCGCACATATTCGCGCCAGCCAAGGATCTGTCGGATAAACCCTTCAACCGCGTTCAAGGGCGCGAGGCCATTATGATAGGCTGCTTCAGCCTTGCGGCAAACTTCATCCGGCAACAAAAGGCCGATATTTAGCATCGGGGAAATCAGCGCATGAAAGAGAAAACTTTCATCCTGCTTCATCGCGTCCTGTACGTCGCCGAAAGATGGTAAACAAACCTCAATAAAATGATCGAGAGCAAGCAGCGCATCAGCACACGTCACCGGCCATTCAAACAACTTAAGCTCACCCGGATGTCGCGTAAACCGCTCACCCACTAAAGCCATCACATCGCGCGTAATTGTATCAGGCGCACTTCGCAAACGCTTTGGTAATTTCAATCCTTTTGGAAGCGCTTTTCTATTTTCACTATCAAAATTCCATTGCTCACCAACAGGCTCGCCGCCATTCATTAATAGGCCTGTTTTGCGCCGCATCTCGCGATAGAAGAACTCCATACGAAGCTGCTTCTTACCATCGGCCCATTTTGAAAATTCAGCGGGCGATGAAAAGAAACGCGTGTCCTCTAATATCGCAACCGGCAATCCAAAGGCATCATGCCAATCGTCCATGAATTGACGAACGCGATATTCGCTTGGTTCTGTAACGATCAAGGATTGAGGCTGATGTCTTCTGATCGCCCGTTCAACTTCACCCGAAAATGAGCCCGTATTATCGGCATCATCAAGTTTAACATAATCAACGCGAATGCCGCGCTCTTCCAATTCTTGGGCAAAGTGCCGCATCGCGGAAAGCACCACAACAATTTTTTGTTTATGATGCGGGACGTAAGTTGTTTCAGTCTGAACCTCAACCATCAACACAACATCGTGGTTGATATCGATATCGCTCAGTGAGGAAATATTATGACTGAGTTGATCACCAAGGATCAACCGTAGGCGGCCAGTCTTCTTATTCATCCTTTGGTACGCAAGGTCGCGCGGCCGCCATCAACGCCAATCGATTGTCCTGTTATCCAACCCGCTTCATCGGAGAGCAACAAAGCAGCAAGTGGCGCAATATCCTCAGGCTCACCAAGCCGCTGCAAAGCGTGCATCGATGCAATCGCCGTTACCATCGTTTCATTTCCAAGCAAGGACGATGCGAGTGGCGTACGTGTCAAAGACGGCGCAATACAATTAACGCGAATTTTTGGTGCGAGCTCAGCGGCGAGTGAAAGCGTTAAACCCTCAACCGCACCCTTGGCCATCGCTACCGATGCATGCGCGGTAAACCCTTGATGAACCGCAATCGTTGAAAACAGCAAAACAGAAGCGGTACCCGAATAAGCTTTCAAAGCGGGCAAAGCCGCTTTAACCGCGTAAAAAGCGCCTTGCGCATTAATACGAAAATCCCGCGCAACGTCGTCCCCCGAAAGGCGGCCAACTGGCTTCAAATTAATCGTTCCAACCGCATAACAAAGTCCTGCGAGCTCTGTCCCCGCTTCGGCTAAAGCACGCCCAACCGACGCTTCATCCTCAACATCAGCGACGGAATGACCGGCACCCCCAAGCATATGAGCGGTCTCAGTCAAACGCTCCGCATTTCGTCCAATCAAATGAACATGATATCCGCGTGCTTTCACCGCCCGTGCGATTGCGGAACCCATGCCACCCGAACCACCCAAAATTGCTATTGTACCCGACATGCTAAAACCCTGCTGACGCCAGATGGCGTGACCCAAAAACCAATGACCTTCGTACGCAAAGCAATCGTGATTAGATTATCGAAAGACCAACCATGCCACCCATGCGTCGCAAATCAGACCTCCCGCAAAAGACCTGCATCGTCTGTGCACGTCCCTTCGCATGGCGAAAGAAATGGGAGAAAGTTTGGGATGAGGTGAAATATTGTTCGGATAAATGCCGGTCTCAATCCAAAAAGGCTAACTAAACAACCTTCATGCGGGCCTTTGCTAAAGCCTCCGGCGTATCGAGATCGATCAAAACGGCATTATTGGGAACCGGTACTTCCAAAACCTCGCTTGTTCGCAAAGCCAATACTTTGCGCGCACCCGCATCGCCTTCTAGCTCTTGTACTGCGTTAAAAAGACCTCTCGAGAGCAAAACCGGATTGCCCCATTCACCATCATAAACCGGCACGGCAGCAATCGATTGAGGGGATGCCTCATATGCAACAATAACCGCATTGATCGCCTCAGACGTGACCAGTGGCATATCGCCAAGAAGCACCACAACGCCCGTTACCTCGGCTGGTAAAGCCGCGACGCCAGCTTTAAGCGAGGTCGAAAGCCCATCGGCATAATCGGGATTATGGATAAAGCGCAGGTCCAATCCATCGAGAGCCGCCCGCACCCGCTCGCTCTCGTGACCTGTTATCACGAATACGGGCTGCGCTATTGAGGCATGAGCGGCTTCTGCCACATGCCGCACTAAAGGTTTGCCATGCAGCTTTTCCAACAGCTTATTGGAACCCATCCGGGTGGATCGACCCGCTGCGAGAATAAGCGCTGCGACAGACATTAATCCTGCGGCCCTGCATTTGGGTCACGCGGATGTCCGCGCTGTACAATTTCCATGAGCAATCCGCCGACACCTAATCCCGTCAGATCAGCGCGCTTCACCGGAATACCCGCCATCACCCGTTGCAACACCCAATCAAATCCATTTTCCTTGGGGCTACGCGCGCATCCCGGCGCGCCTAACACGGTACGGCCTTCAACCTCACCCACAAGCATTAAATTGCCCGGATCAACCGGCATGCCAAAATGCTCAATGCGACCGCCTGCAAGCTCAATAGCCGCGGGTATTACGTCACGGCGGTCGGTAATCGCTGATGCACCATAGACAACCACAAGGTCAGCCCCATCGGTAATTGAGGCCTTAATCGCTTGGGCAACTTCATGAGCGTCATGTGCCACCCGCACATCGAAATCGACCGTCGAGTCCGCGGGTGCCAGACGCCCTTCGAGTACCGCCAAAGTCTTATTGATCACGCTAGGCTTGAGACCTGGCAGCAAAGTCGAAACCGCCGCAACCTTCAGCTTGCGAAAAGGCTTCACCTCAATCAGCGGCAATGTGCCAGCATCGAATAGAGCCTTGTCAATCACGGCACCAGAAACAGCGAAGGGGATAATTTTAACAGTAGCGATCATCTCGCCACGTTCCACCGCGCGAAAGTCGGGTAATGTCGCAAAGGTCACCGCTTCATCAACCGCATTGAGCCGATTAATCGCGTCCGCGTTCACACGCAGCACGCCCGCTGTATCAGCAAAGAGATTATTACGACCCGTTGTCGGTTGATCCCGCCTAATATGCGGCCCCGAAAGCGCAATCGCGAGACGCTCGGCAGCTTCGTCTTCCCCAATATCGCCAGCATCGCTAATCGCAACAATCACTTCGTCTCGACCATCGGCTTTAATAGCGGTCAGATCATCAGCTGAAAGCCGCGCGCCCTTCTTGATAACGCGCTCGCCTAAGCGAAGCGAATGAGCCGAAACCGCATCAAGCGCCTGATCAAGAGGAACCGGACCAAACCGCATATTAGGCTCGCGTTCCATCCGGTTTCAGCCGAAGCTGCGCCGTAATTTGAGCAAGAATAGAAAGCGCGACTTCTGCAGGGCTAATACCACCAATATTCAAGCCTATCGGTGCATGAATCCGCGCGATGTCGTCGTCATTAAAACCCGCGGTCTTTAACCGTTCGATACGCGTGGCATGAGTCTTTCGCGATCCCAAAGCGCCAATATAAAACGATGACGATTTAAGCGCGATAAACAACGCAGGATCATCGATTTTCGGATCATGCGTCAGCATTACAAAAGCCGTGTAACGGTCAACGCCAAGTTTAGGCAAAGCAACATCCGGCCACTCGGCATGCATCTCGATATTCGGGAATCGTTCCGGCGATGCAAATGCCGTACGAGGATCAACGATGACCACATCAAAACCCAATTGCTGCGCCATCGGCACCAGAGCTTGACTAATATGAACAGCACCAATCGCAACAATGCGGACGACCGGTGCTTGCACGGTAAGAAACACTTTGCCTTCGCTCGTTTCCACCACACCGCTTTTACCCATCCGCAGCGCATCTGAAAGCTCATTAGAAAGCGGATCAGAAGAGAGTTCAGACTCAAGCACCAATCTTTGCTTACCGCTTGCCATATCCGTTACGAGCACGGCGGCGCGGCGGGCGGAGCGCTCTTCGTTCAGTTTTGATAAAAGCGAAAGATCCATCAGGCTATCCTTATCAGATCTGCTCAAAGGCAAGACGGGCACCAAGCCCGACAAGAATGGTGCCACCGAACACCCGCAAAGCATGCGCTAAGCGTCCACCCCGCTTCAACCGTCCCGCAATCGCCGCGGTAAACCAAATCACCACAATATCAGCCGAAGAAAACGCCAGATTGACGATAACACCTAGGATCAAAAACTGCGCCCACACCGGATAGGCAGCAGCAGGATCAACAAATTGCGGCACAAAGGCCACGTAAAACAGCGCCGTTTTCGGGTTTAGAAGCTCAACCGTGATGCTTTCGATCATCGCATGCCGCGCGCTTTTGGGCTCAATCGCCTGCATCGCACCCATCCGGCTTTTGCGGATCATATCGATGCCGAGCCAGACGAGGTAAAAGGCACCAGCAATCTTAACGGCTAAAAACAGTTCAGGTATATATCGAAACAAAGCCGAGAGACCAAACGCTGCTGCCAAAACATGCGCATAGCCGCCAATATGCATGCCGAGGGCCGCCATAAACCCACCCCGCCGCCCAAGCGCCATGGTTTGCGCCATTGCATACATAATGGCAGGGCCCGGAACATAAGCGAAAATGGCGGTAGCAAGGGTAAAGCTGATGAGAAGCTGATACGATCCCATCACACTACCTTTTCAACATAGACGCTGATACGCCCGCCGCAGGATAAGCCGACTTGCCAGGCCGTCTCATTCGCCACACCAAACTCTAAAAGCTTCGGCGCGCCATTCTCAATCACATCGATGGCTTCGGTCACGACCGCGCCTTCAACACATCCGCCAGATACCGAGCCCATGAAATTGCCATCGGCATCGATAATCAAATGGCTGCCGACGGGCCGAGGGGCTGAACCCCATGTCTCAACCACAGTTGCAATAGCCACATCGCGCCCCGCGCGACGCCAATCTTCAGCCTGTTTCAGCAGATCATCATCACTCGCTATCATGGCCAAACTCCAATTTTCGTTTCACGCCACCCGTCGCAACCAAAGTTTAGGATCGGCAGCGGCCGATCCGGTCGCGGATAGCGCATCAATCAGCACTTCCATCGATTTCAAATTATGGATCGGGCGGAACTCGTCAACATGCGGCAGAATAGCACGAATGCCTGAGGCTTTCGCCTCAAATCCGTCAAATCTCAGTAGGGGATTTAACCAGACCAGCTTGCGGCAGGAGCGATGCAGCCGGTCGATTTCCTGTTGTAGTTCTTCCGTGCCGTCCCGTTCCAACCCGTCGGTAAACAGGAGCACGATAGCACCCTGCCCCAACACCCGGCGCGACCATTGCCGGTTAAACCGATGCAAGCTCGTCCCGATCCGCGTGCCGCCTGACCAATCGGCGACCTGCTCGCTGCACTTTTGAAGCGCTTCGTCCGGATCGCGACTTTTAAGCGAGCGCGTCACATTTGTAAGGCGGGTGCCAAATAAGAAAGTATGCACGCGCTTACGCTGGTCTGTCAGCGTGTGGAGAAAGTGTAGAAACAGCCGCGTATAATCGGCCATCGAGCCGGATATGTCGCAAATGGCGACAATCGGCGGGCTTTTCTCGGCTCGATCGCGGTATTCAAGTTTGATCACACCGCCGCCCGAGCGCAGCGTGTTGCGAAAAGTCCGGCGTGGATCAATCCGCGAGCCCGAACGCGCAGCAACGAAGCGACGGGTCGGACGACGATCATCAGGCAATTCAAGCCGATCAATCAGGCGATGCGCATAGGTGATTTCTTCCGCCGTCATTTGCGCAAAATCTTTGGACTGCAAAATCTCGCGTTCAGAAACCGTGAAGCGCGCATCAAGTTCAATCTTCTCTTCTTGCGGCGGCGCCTCATTGCGTTTGGCCTGTAGCAAGGCTTCCGCCGCGCGTAACGCCCCAGCTTCAGGCTTTTTGGGCTTTTCTTCTTTGGCCGGCGAGTAAGGCGATAAAGTCGCGATAATCTTTTCGATCAAAGAACGCCTGCGAAAAAAAATTCGAAAAGCCTGCTCAAACACTTCCGAATGTTCGCGCTTTTTGACGAAGATAGCGTGCAGCGTCCAGAAAAAATCCTGCTTATTGCCGATATGCGCCGCTTCTACCGCCTCAACCGCGTCGAGCACGGCACCCGGCCCAACCGGCAGGCCAGCCTCGCGTAAAGCGCGCGCAAAATAAGCAATATTTTCGGAGAGTTTACCGGACATTATCGATCAATCAAACGTCCGGCTTGCCGGGCTTCACACTGACCTTAACGTCATCCAAAATGGCTTTAATTTCAGAGCCTTGCATCTTTTGGATGTCGTCCTGATATTTTAGCAACACGCCGAGTGTGTCGGAAACCTGCTTCGGATCAAGCGCCACGGCGTCGAGCTCTACAAGCGCGGTTGCCCAATCAAGCGTCTCGGCAACGCCGGGCACTTTGAACAAATCCTGTTTGCGCAACGCCTGCACAAAGGCGACAATTTCAGCTGATAGCTTTTCGGGCGATTGCGGTGCTTTAGTCCGTACAATTTCCAATTCGCGCTCGGCGGTCGGATAATCAACCCAGTGGTAGAGGCAGCGACGTTTCAGCGCGTCGTGAATTTCGCGCGTCCGGTTAGACGTGACGATGACAATCGGTGGATGAGCCGCTTTTACCGTCCCAAATTCCGGAATTGTCACCTGAAAATCACTAAGCACTTCCAGCAAATAGGCTTCAAACGCCTCATCCGTTCTGTCTAGCTCGTCAATCAGCAAGACAGGCGGCCCCGCGACATCGGGCGTCAGCGCATCAAGAATAGGACGGCGCACCAAATAGCGCTCCGAAAAGATATTTTGCTCAAGTTGCGAGCGATCAACGCCACCTTCGGCTTCCGATAGCCGGATCGCCATCATTTGCGCGGCATAATTCCATTCATAGACTGCAGAGGCGACATCAAGCCCCTCATAGCATTGCAGGCGAATAAGCTTACGTCCCAAAGTTTTGGCGAGCACTTTGGCAATCTCGGTTTTGCCAACGCCCGCCTCGCCTTCCAACAAAATCGGACGGCCCATTTTAAGTGCCAAAAACAGCACCGTCGAGAGCGAACGATCAGCAACATAGTCGCCAGATGCCAAGAGATGTTCCATCGCATCGATCGACTGAGGTAACGAAAGCGCCGTCATGATCATAGCTCCGTGGACAAAACCCAAAACGAGACAAGAATGCCCGGCGGTGAGCCGGGCATTCCATGAACCACATCAAAAAGCAAATGCTTCCGATATCGATCGATTACTTAGCCATTGCCTTTGCGACAGCGCGCTTGGCGATGACAGGTATCAAATGCGCCCGATATTCCGAGCTCGCATGGATGTCGGAGTTAAGACCCGCGGCCTTAACTTTAACGCCATCCAGCGATTTTGGGTTAAAGCGCGCCTTGAGGGCGGCTTCGCATTCAGCTGAACGGAAGACGCCATCCGAGCCCGCGCCCGTAACCGCCACGCGGGTTTCAGAACCCTTCTTGGCGACGAACACACCGACCATCGCATAACGCGAGGCTGGGTTCGGGAATTTCTCGTAAGCCGCTTTCGAAGGAATAGGGAAGGAAACCTTCACGATCACTTCGCCTTCTTCCAGCGCCGTCGAGAACATGCCTTGGAAGAATTCATCCGCCGGGATCTTCCGCTTATTGGTGATGATCGTCGCGTTCAATGCCAATACAGCGGAAGGATAATCCGCAGCCGGATCATTATTGGCGAGCGATCCGCCAATTGTACCACGGTTACGGACAGCAGGATCGCCGATGCCACCGGCAAGAGCCGCAAGCGCGGGAATAGCTTCACCAACAATGGCGGAAGAAGCTACATCTGCATGGCGCGTCATAGCGCCAATCACGACATTGCGACCCTTCACTTCGATGCCGGAAAGGCCTTCTGCCTTACCGAGGTCAATGAGTGCCGATGGTGAAGCAAGCCGTTGCTTCATCGTTGGTAGCAAGGTCTGGCCACCGGCCAAAACTTTCGCATCTGGATTTTTGCCAAGAAGCGTCGCCGCCTGACGAACCGTTTTCGGTGAGTGATAAGAAAAGGCGTACATGTTCGTTTATCTCCTTGGAGCTTATTCTGCAGCGAGTTTGCTGGCGGATGACTGAATGGCTGTCCATACCGCGAGCGGAGTCGCTGGCATCGCAATATTTTCATGACCGATAGCATCGGTGATCGCATTGATCACAGCCGGTGGCGAGGCAATTGCCCCCGCCTCACCGCAGCCCTTCAACCCAAGCGGGTTGGTGGTGCATGGCGTATTGGTCATGCCGATCTGGAATGACGGCAGATTGTCCGCACGCGGCATGGTGTAATCCATATAGCTTGCGGTCACGAGCTGGCCGTCTTTGTCATAATGCGCGCCTTCAAACAGAGCCTGACCTACGCCCTGCGCGATGCCGCCATGGACCTGACCTTCGACAATCATCGGATTGATGACATTGCCGAAATCATCAACCGCAGTCCATTTTGCAATCGTCGTGACACCCGTATCCGGATCGATCTCGACTTCGCAAATATGCACGCCGGAAGGGAAGGTGAAGTTCGTCGGATCGTAGAACGCGCCTTCCTTCAAGCCCGGCTCCAATTCTGCACCGGTGAATTTATGCGCGATATAGGCCTGTAAAGCGACTTCGCCGAAAGCAAGCGACTTGTCGGTGCCCGCTACCGAGAAGCGACCATCCTTGAACTCGATATCTTTTTCAGATGCTTCGAGCGCGTAGGACGCTACTTTCTTACCCTTGGCGATCACCTTATCGAGCGCTTTCGAAATGGCTGACATACCGACCGAGCCCGAACGTGAGCCGTAAGTGCCCATGCCGAACTGCACCTTGTCCGTGTCACCATGGACAATCGATACCGAATTGATGTCGATGCCCAAGCGATCCGATACAAGCTGGGCAAAGGTCGTTTCATGGCCCTGGCCGTGGCTATGCGAACCCGTCAACACTTCCACCGTACCTACCGGATTGACACGAACTTCAGCGGATTCCCAAAGGCCAACACCAGCACCGAGCGAACCAACGGCTGCAGAAGGCGCAATGCCGCAAGCTTCGATATAGGCCGAGAAGCCGATACCACGCAGCTTGCCATTCTTCGCGCTTTCTTTCTTGCGTTTGCCGAAGTTTTTATAATCGGCCATTTCAAGCGCAAGATCGAGCGAAGCCGAATAATTGCCCGTGTCGTAGCACATGATCACAGGTGTTTGATGCGGGAAGCTCTTGACGAAATTCTTCCGACGGAATGCGGCTGGATCTTGGCCCAATTCGCGCGCGGTCTTTTCCATAATGCGCTCGACAACGAAGGTTGCCTCAGGGCGTCCTGCCCCGCGATACGCATCAACCGGTGCGGTCGTCGTATAAATCCCTTCAACCTCAACATAGATTGCCGGAATATCATATTGCCCTGACAAAAGCGGCGCATAGAGATAGGTCGGCACGCAGCTTGAGAAGGTCGAAAGATAGGCACCCAGATTGGCCTTTGTCTTCACACGGAAGCCAAGGATCTTACCCTTCTCATCGGTAGCCAATTCAGCATGCGTGATGTGGTCGCGGCCATGTGCGTCAGACAAGAACGCCTCGGTACGATCAGCGGTCCATTTCACCGGACGGCCCACGCGCTTCGAAGCCCAAACGCAGACGGTTTCTTCGGCATAAATAAAGATCTTCGAGCCGAAACCACCACCAACATCCGGCGCAATCACGCGAAGCTTATGCTCCGGCGCAATGCCAACAAAGGCCGAGAGAACGAGACGTGCGACATGCGGGTTCTGGCTCGTGGTGTAGAGCGTGAACACTTCCGTGCCCGCATCATAATCACCCACCGCTGCGCGTGGTTCCATCGCATTTGGGATGAGACGGTTATTGACGAGATCAATTTTGGTGATGTGTTTGGCGTTTTTAAAGGCAGCTTCCGTCGCAGCCTTATCACCCAAATGCCAGTCATAAACGACGTTATCGGGGGCGACATCATGGATCGCCGGGCCCTTTGACGCCGTGTTCATATCGACAACTGCTGGCAACACGCCGTAATCGACGACAACCAACTCGGCCGCATCTTTAGCCTGCGCATAGGTCTCGGCGATGATCACTGCGACATGGTCACCCACATAACGCACCTTGCCTTGTGCCAGTGCCGGATGAGCACCCGCCTTCATCGGCGAGCCGTCCTTATTGTGGATCATCCAGCCGCAGATCAGGCCGCCGATTTTATCATGTGCGAGATCATCGCCCGTCAAAACGTCAAGCACACCGGCTGCCTTTTTAGCCGCCGAAACATCAAGCTTTTTGATGGTCGCGTGCGCATGGGGCGAGCGCAGGAAATAGGCATGAGCCTGTCCCTGCCGGTTCACATCATCCGTATATTGACCCTTGCCGGTGATAAACCGAATGTCTTCCTTGCGGAGCACCGAGGCTCCAATGCCTGTCGTTGAACTCATGGGTTAATCCTCCAATGCCGCCCTTGGGCGATCCTATTTTTGGGTGACCTCAAACGGGTCCGTTCAAACCATCTATTATTTGCCCGCCATCGCTTCGGCACCGGCAGCCACGGCCTTCACAATATTGTGATAACCCGTGCAACGGCAGATATTGCCTTCGAGCTCTTCGCGGATCGTATGCTCGTCAAGCTTGTGACCCTTGCGGTTCACGATATCGATCGCTGACATAATCATGCCCGGCGTGCAGAAGCCGCATTGAAGGCCATGATTCTCACGGAAAGCAGCCTGCATTGGATGCAGATTGTCTGGCGTACCGATACCCTCGATCGTCGTCACAGAGGCGCCATCACAAGCGACAGCCAAGGTCGTGCAGCTCTTAATCGAGCGGCCATCGACATGCACAACGCAAGCGCCGCATTGGCTGGTATCGCAGCCCACATGTGTGCCGGTGAGGTGAAGATGCTCACGCAGGAATTGCGCAAGAAGGGTCCGCGGGTCGACATTCGCGGTGACTTCTTTGCCGTTAACGATCATCGTGACGCTCGCCATGAGCTTTCCTCCAGTGGTTATCGGGTCTCATTGCCCGTTGTGCCGAATCTACGGCCGTTTAGATGATTTGGTCGTTTCTCGCCAACCGGCAATCCTTCCAAATCTCATCCTCATTGACGGACTTTATACGCAAGAAAGGTTCGGTCAAGCCGCTAGACCGAATTGAAATAACTAATTTCTGCACTTTTAGTATCAGAACCCTACCGATAAGCCCTAAATTGGGTCATACGGGCTGACCCATTGACAAGCCGAGCGGTTTAAGGCCCCGTGCGTGCCGAGGAGCCTATATCCATGTCGTTGATATTATCAGATCAGGAAATCGCTATCGCCAATGGCGCTGAGGGGCCGGGCGCTGCCATGGCCATGCGGATTGTTGCTGACACAGCCAGATTAATGGGGGCGCCACGCCTTATCCCAATCGCCTCTGCCCATATTGATGGCGCACTCTATCATGGCGACTCCGGTACGTTATTCGCTGAAAAACTCGTTGAAGGCGGCGCAAAAGTCAAAGTCCGCTCGTCCTTGAATGTCGGCGCGCTTGATCTCATGGGCTGCTCGAAACAACGCATGCCGGCAGCCGAACGCGACATGGCCAAGCGCATGATGCTGGCCTATGAGGCGATGGGCTGTGAGCCGTCATGGACATGCTCTCCGTATCAAGCAGGCCATCGTCCGGCTCTTGGAAGCGATGTCGCTTGGGGCGAATCGAATGCGGTTGTGTTTTGCAATTCTGTCCTCGGTGCGCGCACCAATCGGTATGGCGATTTTCTCGATATTGCCTGCGCAATCGTAGGCTTTGCACCGGATTATGGTCTGCATCGCAAAGAAAACCGTCGGGCGACGATTGTGGCGGATGTCTCCGGGCTCTCCCCCGAATTACGCCAGTCGGATGTATTTTATCCAGTTCTCGGCACTTGGTTTGGCCTCGAAATGATCAATTCGATCGGCGTGGTCGATGGCCTACAAGGCATGCCAAACGAAGATAATTTGAAAGCCTTTGGCGCTGCTGCTGCCTCTTCTGGAGGCGTTGGCCTCTTCCACATTGCGGGTGTGACACCCGAAGCGGCTGACGTCATAACCGCCCTTCAAGGACGTCCCGCCGAGAAAACGATCAAGGTCACCGCCGATATGGTGTTTGGCGCGCTTAAACGGCTTTCCACGACCTCAGATGAAAGCATCGATGCAGTAGCCATTGGCAGCCCGCATCTTTCAATCGACGAGGTGAATGCGCTTTCTCACTTAATCAACGGACGAAAGCTCGAAAAGACGATTTATGCCTGTACCGGTCGCCACGTGATCCGCCAGATCGAAGCCAATGGGCAACGCTCGGCACTCGAAAAACTTGGCGTTACCTTTGTTGCTGACACCTGCGTCGTTGTGACGCCGATCTTGCCCGAAGGTGACGGGGTGCTGATGACCAATTCCGGCAAATTCGCCCATTACGCGCCGGGCAACACCGGTTACGCGGTGCAATACGGCTCGCTAAAAGATTGTGTTGAAAGCGCGGTGACAGGCCGCCTCACCCGGGATCAAACCTTATGGCGCTAAAAGCAGACGTTCTCCTCGAAGGACAAGGCGCGGGCGAGGTGCTGGCCTTAACCCATCCGATCAGCTTCTGGGGAGGCGTTGATCCACGCACGGGCCTAATCATTGACGCGCGCCACCCCGAGCGCGGACAATCCATTGCAGGCAAGGTCTTGGCCCTTCCCGGTATGATCGGCTCATCCTCCGCCGCTGCCGTGATGCTCGAACTCGTCCATGCGGGACGTGCCCCAACGGCCTTACTGATGCCGGAGCCAGATGCCATTTTGCTCTTGGGTATTATCGTCGCCCGCGAAATGGGCTTGGCAGTACCGCCCGCCTACCGGCTAGGGGCGGATGAGCAACGGGTATTGCATGGGAAGCACGTGACGATCGCCACAGATGGCGCAATTGGCGTATCGGGTTAGTCCCCCTCTACGCAACGTACTCACAGTTCGTTTTCGGATATTTCTGCAATCTTCATCAAATGTTTGAGCAAGCCGATTTTAAGCACTTGCCCCGAATGAACGGGCACAGACAAGCGTTCGATATAGCCATTTTTGCCATAAATATGATGGCTTCCTGATATTCGGAGAAGGCGCCAACCCCTCGCTTCTATCAATCGAATGAAGTCTTTGCCGGAAATTGACTTCACACAGCGATTTCCAAAACGAGCCCTTCTGACCGCCGGTCATCTGGAACGGGGACCGACAGACAGCCACTTATTGCTTCGCGGAGATTGGCGATCAACTCTTCGATCGTTTCGCCTTGCGATACGCAACCGGGCACGGCGGGCACCTCGGCCCAATAGCCGCCCTCCTCTGCCTCATGAACAATGGCATCAAATTTCATCGGCCCGATCTCCAAAATTGGAATTTTATTTAACATACACGGCCAAAATTTGCCATTTATTTTGTCGCGTTAGGCCGTACTCGAACCGATTACCCGCAACAACAGCTCAATATCCTGCGGCCGCGATAGCCGATGATCGCCATCCTTAATGAGAGTCAGATTGCAATCACTTGAGGGCAAGTGCTCAACCAATGTCATGGCATGCGACCAAGGGACCGCGTCGTCTTGCATGCCTTGCAGAATATACACCGGCGCATGGGGCTCAATCGGCTTGCCAAACATCAAATGCGTCCGACCATCCTCGATAAAAGCACGCGTGATCGGATAGCGTTCGCCATAAAGTGACGGCTGGTAAAAAACCCCCTTCGTCAAAATTTCGGCCTTAATCGCCTCCGGAAAAGCTTTCCACATTAATTCTTCCGAAAAATCGACGGCTGGAGCGATCAGAACGAGTGCTGACGGCCCTGACAACCCACACCGCGCCCTTTCTCTCGCCGCAAGCAGCGTAAGCCACCCGCCCATTGAGGAGCCGACAATCACAGGCTTTGCATCGCCCAAACTCGCCCAAACGGCGAGCGCATCCTCAAGCCAAACCGAGAGCGTCATATCGGCAAAATTGCCACTAGTGAGACCATGGGCGGAATAATCGAACCTGATAAAAGGGCGCCCTTCCCGTTCGGCCCAAGCATCAATCGCCTGCGCTTTGGTTGAATCCATATCCGAGCGAAACCCGCCAAGCCACAGAATCGGCTGACCTTTTCCGGTCCGAACGCGCATCGCCAGGCGTCGGTTTGCCCCCTCACGATGGGGCATGTCCAACCAGGTCAAGGGGAGCGCAGAAACGGAATCGGTCATTCAAAAGCCTTTCGAAGATCATGCCACAGCGTGGAGGTGCCATGACAGACACCACCTTTGCCACACCAAAACTTGATGCTATAGCCGCATCACACAAAATGACAAAAAAGGGTTGAAATATGTCGCACGCGAAATGGACTGGCGTTTATCCAGCGGTCACCACGAAATTCACCACCGATGACCGTCTCGACATCGCTGAAATGGAGCGCTGCTTCAAACTCCAAGTGGATGCCGGCGTCGATGGCCTCATCGTTTGCGGCTCCTTGGGCGAAGCCTCAACGCTCGACCACGACGAAAAAATCGAAATTCTGAAAACGGCCATCCGGGTTGCAAACAGCAAAATTCCGGTCCTGCTGACGGTCGTCGACGGCTCCACCCGCAACGCGCAAAAGCTTGCTGAGACTGGTGCAAAGGCCGGTGCCAATGGCTTTATGGTTCTGCCAGGCATTCCTTATAAGTCCGAGCCGCATGAGACGATGGCGCATTACCGCGCGGTTGCCAAAGCGGGCCAATTGCCGGTGATGATTTACAATAACCCGGTCGCCTACGGCGTTGATTTGACTCCTCAAATGCTGATGGATCTCGCCGCCGATCCGCTCTTCGCTGCCGTTAAAGAATCGTCGGACGATATCCGCCGCATCACCCACATCTTCAATTTGATGGGCGACAAAATCCAAGTCTTCACCGGCGTCGACAATCTCGCGCTAGAAAGTCTTGCGATGGGTGCGCATGGCTGGGTAGCAGGCCTTGTCTGCGCCTTCCCCGATGAAACGGTTGCGATCTGGAAGTTGCAACAGGCAGGCCGGATGGAAGAAGCGCTCAAAATCTATCGCTGGTTCCAACCTTTGCTCGACCTCGACGTCTCTGCACGGCTTGTTCAAAACATCAAGCTTGTGGAAGCGCTGGTCACCGGCACCAATGACCGATGCCGCGCGCCGCGCATTGCGCTGTCCGGTAGCGAACGCGCCCGCATCGAAGGGATCGTACAAAAGGCCTTAGCCGTTCGTCCTCTCCTTCCTAAGCTCTGATCGGTAGTCTCGCGATGAAAATCGCCGTCCTCGGAGCAGGCCTAGTTGGATTGGCGAGCGCCCACGCGCTCGCTGATGAAGGTCATTCCGTGGTCATCATTGACCGTGAGGGTCCTGCTGCAGGAGCCTCGCGCGGCAATGCCGGATGGCTAGCGCACACGGATATTGATCCGATTGCGCATCCCAAAATGCTCCGACAGGTGCCCAAATTCCTTTCCGATCCTTTGGGGCCCTTGGCCATCAGGCGGGAATACCTCTTGCCTATTCTGCCATGGCTTGTGCGCCTCCTAATCGCCTCGCGTCCGGCCAATTTAGCACGCTCGATCGACGCCCTCATCGGCCTCCAAAGCCTCGCAATGCCTGCTTGGGAACAGTTGTCGGCGCGGCTCGGCATGACAAAAATGATCCATCGCCGCGGCGGGTTATTTGCCTTCCAAAGCCATGACGATTTTCGCACTGCCCTACCCCATTTCAAACGGCAAGAAGCGGCAGGCATTCGGGTAGAATATCTTGATGGTCCGGAAG
>CANGPL010000010.1 GCA_947455725.1 Hyphomicrobiales bacterium
GCCGGTTTAAAATGCGCATCGCTTAAACCTCCTGGAGTTTAATTCTCAGAATTCATATCCTTTGGCGGCAAACGCTCGATCATGAAATAGAGATGATCTTTCGCTGCTTCATATTCTAATAAGCGGTCGCCGCGCTGTTGGATCAGATGGGGGATATCAATGGCCGCCATGCCATCGGTGCAGGTGACATGCAGCACATCGCCCGGCGCGAGGCTTGATAGTGCCTTGCCGGTACGCAGCGCGGGTAGGGGGCATTTGAGCCCTTTCAAATCCAAATGATGATCACTCATGGGGCAATCTTACGCGTCGTCGCAAGCGATGGAAAGGCAGCGCCTCGACGCGCGGCTTAATTTGCTTCAAAAGGCTCTTACTTTTTTGACATTAGGAATGGCTGGATGCGCGTTATTGGTCTTGCGGGCTGGAGTGGTGCCGGAAAAACCACTTTGATCTCGCGTTTGATCCCTGAGCTTTCGCGGCGGGGATTTTCGGTTTCGACGATCAAACATGCGCATCATCGCTTTGATGTCGATTATCCGGGCAAAGACAGCTATGTGCACCGGACATCTGGGGCCAGGGAAGTTCTGGTGGCGTCCGGCGAACGGTTCGCGTTGATGCACGAGCTGCGTGGCGCGCCTGAGCCTGATTTAAAACAATTGCTCGGCTTGCTGTCACCGGTCGATTTTGTGCTGGTTGAGGGTTACAAACCTGAGCCGCTGGCGAAAATTGAGGTCCATCGGGCAGAAAATGGCAAAGCCTTTATCTATCCTGATGATTCAACCATTATCGGTGTCGCCACCGATGTGCCTTCAGAGGTTTCAGGACGTCCGACCTTTGAATTGAGCGATGCGGCTGGGATTGCGGATTGCGTTGAGAAGCATGCGATGCCCATCGAGCAGCTTTTAATGTCCCTGTCAGACAGGGTGTGAGGCGATCAAGGCGGCGATTGTTTCGGCTTTTTGCACATCATCGGGCGTGTTGATGTTGAAAAACGGATCGAAAGGCTGGGTTTCCCATTCCACCGACTGATGTGGGAATACCTCCAACCAATCCGAAACGCGGCGGCCCTTGCCTTCGATAATCGCCTGTTTAATCCGATCAGATGCGGCAATCGGCCAAAAACCGATGGTTGGATGGGTGCGACCGGCTGAGGAAGCCGCGATCATCGAATCCGGGGCGATAGAAGGTAATTCAGCCAATCGTCTTACGAGATCAGAGGGGATAAAAGGACTGTCACCCGATAAGATCAAGACATGGCTCGCGATAGGATTGGTCTTTTTAGCCCATTCCATCGCCGAGACGATGCCCGCCATAGGCCCGAGATGCGGCTCGAAATCCGGTAAAATATCACGCGAATAGGCAGCAAAGCGCGCAGGATCGTCATTTGCGCTGAGGGCCAAAGCGTGGATTTGCGGCTTAATTCGCTCGATAATCCAATCGAGAATGGGCTTACCGCCTATCATGCGCAGGGGCTTATCGCCGCCGCCAAGCCTTTTGGCGGCACCTCCGGCTAAGATCACGGCTGAAAAAGGTGGGGTGAGCATAAAGCGAGTTCCGGATCAGCGAATTGGGCTGATCCGGCGTGCCCTGCTTCCATTTACCTGTCAATACGGGCTTAATTGGCCGCAGCACGAACAGGAATTTGTTGCGTTTTTACAGCCAATTCTGCAGGTTTTTTGATGCTGATTTTTAAGACGCCCTTTTCAAATTGTGCATCGACCGTTTTTGAATCCGGTTCAAAATCGAGCGGAACGACGCGATGGAACGATCCGAAGCTTCGTTCCATGATGAAAAAGTCTTTGCCCTTTTGCTCGGCTTCGCGCTTTTTCTCGCCGGAAATAATCAGGCGGTCGCGGTCAATCGTCACGGAAATTTCCTTGTCCGAGACGCCCGGTAATTCGGCCGTTACTTCGAGCATGTCTTTGGTTTCGGCAATATCGACAACCGGTAACGTCATATCGGAGCCATTATGGCCCGCTGTTGGCAGACGACGGTCGATAAAGCCCATCATATCTTGCATCTCGCGACGCAGGCTTTGGAACGGATCGCGTATGGTCTGGATTTCGGGGGTCAGAAACGATGGTAACAAAGAACGCATAATATCCTCCTTAAAATGAGCGGCTTCGGCCTATGCTGAAGGAATGATCACGGGAGAGGACATAATGTTGCATGACGCTATGCGGGCTTCCTTGATATCGCGCAATGGGCTAGGGGTAGAATTCCCTACGTCATCCAATCGACGTAATTGGTAATCCATGCTGTCATGGTTGAAGACAGAGGAGATTCGCGCATGAGTTCCACGGTCATCGAAGTTGCCCTTACCGATCTTGAGGAAAGCGAAGAGGATCGGATCGAACAGCTTGTCGATACATTGGCAAATGATGTTCTGCCGTCGCTAGCGGAAGCTGCGGGTGTTTCTGGAACGGTTTTGGCGGCGCGGCTCATGATCGAGATGTCTTATATTGTGGGCTTTACCCATCATCCCGTCGACGCGCTGGAGCTCTTGACCGGGGCCGGGCAGGCGATGCGCGCGGGCATTGGGGATAATGAACAATCGACGCGCGGCGAAGGCGGCGAGACACAAGCTGAGGATGTTGAGGCTGACCTTGGCGGCGAAGAACCCGCTCCGGCGGGAACCAGATCCGATCGTCTGCATTAGTAAAGTCTAAGATTTCGACCGGCCGGTACGGACGAAGGTGGTGAGCGCGCTGGGACTCGAACCCAGGACCTATTGATTAAAAGTCAATTGCTCTACCGGCTGAGCTACGCGCTCGCTCGTGCGCTTGCCTAAAGGGGTCCTGTCGCGGGGTCAATAGGTTAAACTGCCGCGCTGCCGGTTAAGCGCATAAATTATGGTCACTTCTTGTTCATCCTATCCCGATTATAGAGGGGAATTAGATGGATTCGGTTCAAAACGCTTAAGACGGCAGGCCTTTATATGACAGATCGAAAATGTATTGCGGTGGTTCTTGCGGCTGGTGAAGGCACAAGAATGAAGTCGGATGTGCCGAAAGTGCTGCATCCTTTGGCCGGGCGTTCGATGTTAGGCCATGTGCTGAATACCGTCCAAGAGGCAGGGATTGCCGATATTGCCGTGGTGATTGGCCCGAATAGAGACGATGTTGCGGCGGAAGTGCGCCGTCTGGCACCTCAAGCCTCGATCCATGTTCAAACGGATCGTCTTGGAACGGCCCACGCCGTTTTGGCAGCCCGCGAGGCTATTGGGCAGGATTATGACGATTTATTGGTGCTTTTTGCCGATACGCCTTTGATTGAGCCTGTAACGCTTCAAGCGATGCGGGCGCGCCTTGTTGACGGCACCAGCGTCGTCGCATTGGGATTTGAGGCGGCCAATCCGCAGGGCTATGGCCGCTTTTTGGTCGATGGTGATTCTTTGGTCGCAATCCGCGAACACAAGGATGCGAGTGAGGCAGAACGTCGCGTTACGCTGTGCAATTCCGGCCTAATGGCGATTGATGGTAAGCGGGCGCTTGGCCTTCTTGATTCGATTGGCAATCAAAACGCCCAGAAAGAATATTACCTGACCGACATCGTCGAAATCGCGCGGAAGGTTTCTGCCAAGACCGCCTATGAGGTGGCGCCTGAGTCGGATGTGTTGGGTGTCAATGATCGATCGCAGCTCTCCGTTGCCGAGGGTATTTTGCAAGACCGGCTTCGTCGAAAAGCGATGATGAATGGTGCCACGCTGATCGACCCTTCGACGGTCTATTTCTCGTTTGATACCGTCTTAGGACGCGATGTCGTTGTGGAGCCGAATGTTGTGTTTGGCCCTAAAGTGGTCGTCGGTGACAAGGTGCAGATTCATGCCTTTAGTCATATTGAAGAGGCTGTGATTTCTCCCTTCGCATCGGTTGGGCCCTTTGCGCGGATTAGGCCCGGCTCGAGTGTTGGTGAACATGCGAAGATTGGCAATTTTGTCGAACTCAAAAAGGCCAAGATCGGACACGGCGCGAAGATTAGCCATTTAAGCTATATTGGCGATGCCGATGTGGGAGCTGAGGCAAATATTGGCGCAGGCACCATCACCTGCAATTATGATGGCTTCTTCAAATATAAAACGGAGATTGGGGAGGGTGCCTTTATTGGCGCCAACTCATCCCTCGTTGCGCCGATCAAAATCGGGGCTGGTGCCTATGTCGGTTCGGGGTCGGTGATCACGAAGGAAGTGGCACCCGATCAATTGGCTGTGGCGCGTGGCAAGCAAATGGCCAAGGATGGTTGGGGCGCGCAATTTAGAGCGACCAGTCAGGAAAAAAAGAAATCGGGCAAAGCTTAAAGAGCGTCACGATTTGTTATTGATCGTGATTTGCCTTGGGCCAGCGATATTCGTTACCAGACACTTGTATTTATAAAGATTAGGAACTCAGTTCATATGTGCGGAATCGTCGGAATACTCTCGTCAGAACCAGCCGCCTCGCAAGTTATCGAAGCCCTTAAGCGCCTTGAATATAGAGGCTATGATTCATCGGGCGTTGCCTCACTCGGTGACAACGGCCACATCGAGCGATTGAGGGCCGAAGGAAAACTGAAAAATCTTGCCGCTAAATTAGCGGGAAATCCGCTATTCGGTCACAGTGCGATTGGCCATACACGTTGGGCGACGCATGGCAAGCCGACGGAAGACAACGCGCATCCGCATGCAACCGATCGGGTTGCTGTCGTGCATAACGGCATTATCGAAAATTTCCGCGAATTGCGGAATGAGCTCATCGCAGAAGGTGTTGTTTTTAAAAGCGAGACAGACACGGAAGTGGCCCTTCATCTCGTTGATCGCGCGCTGCAGCATACGGGTGATCCCGTAAAGGCGGTTGAAGAGACCTTGCCGAAATTACGGGGTGCGTTTGCGTTAGGATTTTTATTTTCAGGCCATATGGATTTGCTGATTGGCGCGCGCCAAGGTGCGCCGCTTGCAGTGGGGTATGGCGAAGATGAAATGTATCTCGGGTCGGACGCGTTAGCGCTTGCGCCTTTCACCGATACGGTCAGCTATTTGGAAGAAGGTGATTGGGTTGTTCTTCATCGTAAAGGCATTGTTTTTCATGATCGCACCAATGCGGTTGTCCAGCGTGCAAAACAGAAAAGTGGTGCGGGTGCGTATCTGATCGATAAGGGAAATCACCGTCATTTTATGGCGAAGGAAATTGCCGAGCAGCCAGAAGTTGTTGGTCGTACGCTCGCGCATTATCTGGATTTAGGAGCGGGCAAAGTTCATTTGCCTGTTGCCATTCCGTTTGATTGGAAATCGCTTCAGCGCATTACGATTACGGCCTGCGGCACAGCAAGTTATGCAGGACAAATTGCAAAATATTGGTTCGAATCGCTTGCGCGTATTCCGGTTGAAGTCGATGTTGCGTCTGAATTTCGATATCGTGAAGCGCCGCTTGAAAAGAATGGTTTGGCGATTTTCATTTCGCAATCGGGTGAGACCGCCGACACGCTTGCGGGCCTTCGCTATGCGAAGTCGCAAGGGCAACATATTTTATCGGTCGTGAATGTAACGACTTCATCGATTGCGCGTGAAAGCGATGTGATTATTCCTACCCTTGCTGGTCCGGAAATTGGTGTTGCATCGACAAAGGCGTTTACGTGTCAGCTTACCGCGCTGGCTTGTTTAGCGATTGCTGCGGCCTCTGCGCGCGGTACGCTAAAGCCGGGTGAAGAAGAAACGCTTGTGAATGATTTGATTGCCACGCCGGGTTTAATGGTCGAGGCGCTCAAATTAGAACAGCATATCGAGCATGTTGCGCATGATATGGCGAAGGCGACGGATGTTCTCTATCTTGGCCGTGGGACGAGTTATCCGTTAGCGCTTGAAGGGGCGCTGAAGCTGAAAGAAATTTCATACATCCATGCCGAGGCCTATGCGGCTGGCGAATTGAAGCATGGCCCGATTGCGCTGATTGATGAAACGCTTCCTGTTATCGTGATTGCGCCGCATGATGCGATTTATGAGAAGACGGTTTCCAACATGCAGGAAGTGGCGGCACGTGGTGGTCGTATTATTTTGATCTCCGACCAGCTCGGTATGCATGGCGCTGGTTTAGAGCCCGCGGCAAAAATTGAAATGCCTGCCATGAATTCGCGCTTTGCGGCCATTGCCTATTCGGTCCCGATCCAATTGCTCGCTTATCATACGGCAGTTGCTTTGGGTAAGGATGTCGATCAGCCGCGTAATTTGGCGAAATCGGTTACGGTTGAATAAACGCGCGGTGCTAAGTGGTCGGATCACGGGATGATGGGAAATAATCAATCATCAGACGTTCGAGATGCAGGGCCGTTCACGCCTATGCCAGTGGTGCGGCCTACAATTAGCCAGCGTATTCGTGGTTATTTTTTTACCGGTATTGTGATCGCCGGTCCGCTCGCGGTGACTGTTTATATCACTACATGGATTATCGGATTAATCGATGCGTGGTTTAAGCCGCTTATCCCTGCAGGATTTTTTCCCGCTTGGCTCGCGCCTTATAACATACCGGGGCTTGGGCTGATTATTGCCTTTGTCAGTCTCACGCTTTTAGGCTTTTTGACGGCTAATCTTGTGGGTCGCTGGATGATCAGCATCAGCGAAACCGTGCTGGGCCGTATGCCTGTGGTGCGCGGTATTTATAAAGGCATGAAGCAAATTTTCGAGACGTTGTTTTCACAATCCGGAACATCGTTTCGTAAAGTGGGTTTGATTGAATATCCATCAAAGGGTCTTTGGTCATTGGTGTTTATTTCCGCTTCGCCTGAAGGGCAGGTGCTCGACGCCTTGCCGGGAGCGGATGAATATTTATCGTGCTTTTTGCCCTGCTCGCCCAATCCGACGACCGGCTTTTTTCTCTATGTGAAAAAGAGCGAAGTGACTGAGGTTGCAATTTCAATCGATGATGCGGCGAAGTTGGTGATGTCGGCGGGACTTATTCAGCCTTCCGCAGCTAAGCCGCCAGTTGCGCTTTCCAATCCGACCGCTATCCAGCCCGAATAAGCCTGATCGCTTCATCGCGCTCGAAGAGATACAATAAATTTCGTGCCGCTTGGCCGCGCTCGCGTTCAAGATGCGGATCTTGGGCCAGTAGATTTTTCGCGTCGTCTCTCGCGATGACGAGCAGCTCACCATGCTTCTCTGGCACCGAAAGCCGAAAGCCCGGCATGCCGGATTGTCGCGTACCTAAAATGTCGCCTTCGCCGCGTAGACGTAGATCTTGTTCGGCGATTTCAAAACCATCATTGGTGGAGCGCATGGTTTCAAGCCGCGCGCGGCCCACTTCGCCGACATTGCCAAAGAGTAAAATGCAGTTGGAGCGTTCGGCACCTCGTCCCACACGACCGCGCAATTGATGGAGTTGTGATAGCCCAAAGCGCTCGGCATGTTCGATAATCATCACGGTCGCTTCGGGGACATCAACGCCGACTTCGACGACGGTTGTGGCGACGAGGATAGCGGTGCGTCCGGCCGCAAAATCGGCCATGGCCGCATCCTTATCGGGGCCTTTCATTTGTCCATGAACGAGCCCAACTTTTGTGCCATAGATTTTTTGCAGCGATTCAAAACGCTCCTGCGCGGCAGCAAGATCAAGCTCTTCGGATTCTTCTACGAGCGGGCAAATCCAATAAGCGCGTTGGCCGGATGTGAGCACGCGTTCGAGGCCATTGGCGACTTCGTCCAACCGTTCGAGCGCGATGGTGCGTGTATCGATGGGTTTACGACCCGCAGGCTTTTCTCGGATGATCGAGACATCCATATCGCCAAAATATGTGAGCACCAGCGTGCGAGGAATGGGTGTTGCCGTCATCACCAACACATCCACCGCGTTACCTTTTTTAGAAAGCGCCAAACGTTGGTGAACACCGAAGCGATGTTGCTCATCGATCACGGCTAGACCTAGCCGATGAAAGGAGACGGCTTCTTGAAACAAAGCATGCGTGCCAATCGCCATTGAAATTGTACCATCGGCAAGACCGGCAAGCGTTTGGGTACGGGCAGCCCCTTTATCACGCCCCGTTAGAAGCGCGATGGTGATGCCGGCTTTATCGGCCAAAGGCTTTAACCGCTCGTAATGTTGGCGGGCGAGAATTTCGGTTGGAGCCATTAAAGCGGATTGCCATCCGGCCTCAACGGCCATTGTCATCGCCATGAGGGCAACAACGGTTTTTCCTGAACCAACATCGCCTTGCAAAAGCCGCAACATTCGCTCGGGCGAGGCTAAATCGCGTTTGATGTCCGAGAGTGCTTGCTTTTGTCCATCGGTTAGCGTGAAGGGTAATGCCGCGAGCATGGCTTTAACGAGATGACCATCGCCTAAACGGGTAGCACCCATCTCGCGTTTCATGCGTGCCCGCATCAGCAATAAAGCGAGCTGACCGGCGAGCAATTCATCATAGGCTAACCGAACCCTGTAGAGCGATAGGGGGGCTACATCGGCAAGACTTGCGGGGCGATGCAAGGTGCGAATAGCGTCTGTAAAGCGTGGCCATTTTTCGCGCGTGATGAGGGCAGGGTCTATCCATTCCGCTAAGTCTGGAAGCTTTTGTAACGCCCCTTCTGAGGCTTTCACCAAGGCGCGTGCATAAAGCCCTGCGGTCAGGCTGTAAGTGGGTTCAAAAGCAGGTTGTCGGGCAAGGCCTGCCGCATCCAAGACGCGCTCGGGGTGAACCATTTGGCGATGGCCATCCCATAATTCAATGACGCCCGAAACATAACGGATTTCACCAACGGGAAGCATCGCTTCCATGCGCACGCGGCCAACATTAAACCAAGTCAGCGTGATGTCGCCCGTATCGTCTTCAACCAAGACGCGATAGGGCGATTTGGCGCGCCCCGGCGGGCCGGGTTTATGTGAAACGACGCGAACTTCGAAAGTGCCTAATCCACCCGGAATTGAATCCGCGATTTTCGACTTAACCCGTCGATCTGTCGCGCCGGTCGGAAGATGAAACAGGAGATCAATGATCCGTGCCTCGGCGGCTTGCGGCGCTAAAAGCTTGTCATAGAGCGGCGCCATTTTTGGCCCAATACCCGATAATCCCCGTAACGGGGCAAAGACGGAATTGAGGAGAGCGGCCCTCATTTCACGCGGGTCTCAAACCAACGCTATTGTCGTGGAAGGCGGCACCACCGAAGGGCGCGGGAGAGTCAGCACCTACGAGCGTGTTGATCCCTTGGCCATCGGCATAGGCGCTATTGGGCCAAATGGATTCAGCAACCAACACGCCACGTTTAATGCCGTCGAAATATTTAGCCTTCAAGCGCACGGTGCCGCGATGATTGAACAGAGTGACATAGGACTGATCGGCTACACCGTTAGGAGCGGCATCATCCGGATGGATTAAGACGGTAGGCTCGCCTTCACGCGCTTTGGATGTTGGCGTTTCGGTAAAGCTCGAATTCAAATAATTACGCGCGGGCGACGTTGCCAATCGAAACGGATGGTCTTGCGTGGCTTTCTCAGACACATCCCAATGGTCAGGAAATTCGGGCATTGTTTCGATGGGGCCTGATATGCGTCCGCTGCCAAAAGGCACTTTAGGCCAATCCGGTTTGAAGCGGAATTTACCGTCCTTCCAACCAAAGCCCTTTGTGAAATGGGCGTCTTCAAAAGGGGGTTGTGCGTCGATGAATTTCTTCGTTTCCAATTCGTCGAGTGTGCCCCAGCCGGAATGCTGCAACGTCCAATCAATGATTTCGCGCGCGGACATCTCGAAGCCTTTATGGGTGGCTTCGAGCCGATGGGCTAAGTCACAAATCAAATCATGATTGGAGCGGCATTCGCCGGGTGGATCAATGAGTTTTGGCCCGAGCCCTAAATATTGATGCCCCCCACCTTGGTAGAGATCATCGTGCTCGGTAAACATTGTTGCGGGCAAAATGATGTCGGCCATTTTCGCCGTGTCGGTCATGAATTGCTCATGCACAACGGTAAACAAATCGTCGCGTGCGAAACCCTGTCGAACGAGCGTTTGTTCTGGCGCCACCGATATCGGATTTGTGTTTTGAATAAAAAGCGCTTTTACCGGACCACCACCGCGAAGCGCGGTTTCATCGCCTGTTAACACGCGACCGATTTGCGATTGATCCATAGATCTGATTTTTGGATCCAAGAGGTCAAGGCCTTCAATCAGCGATTTGCGCCAATGAAAGATCCCGCTATTGCTGTGGAACGCACCGCCACCTTCATATTGCCATGCGCCAGTAACGGCTGCGATGCAGCTTGCGGCATGCATATTCACCGCGCCGTTGCGTTGCCGTGAGAAGCCGTAACCCAAACGGAAAAAGGTGCGCTTGTTTTCGCCAACTAACTTGGCAAAGGCTTCGATTTCCTCAACCGTTAAACCGGTAATGTCAGAAGCCCATTCGGGTGTTTTTGACTTAAGGTGATGTTCGAACTCTTGCGGATAATCGGTTGAGCGATTGAGATAATCGCGATCCGCCAAATTATCGCGGAAGAGAATGTGCATCACCGCGCAAGCCAATGCGCCATCCGTTCCGGGTTTGACGATGAGAGCGAGGTCGGCCTGCTCAAGCGTTGCTGTCTTATAAATGTCGATGGCGACGATTTTGGCACCGCGGTTTTTTCTTGCATTCACCGCATGGGTCATCACGTTCACTTGGGTCGCAACCGCGTTTGTGCCCCAAATGACGACGCAATCGGATTTAGCGATTTCTCTCGGGTCAGGCCCCATGAGCTTGCCGGTTCCCGCGATAAAGCCGGGCCATGCCAGATTGATGCAGATGGATGAATAGAAGCCCGAATATTTTTTGGCGTGGCGTAACCGGTTTATGCCATCGCGGTTAACGAGCCCCATGGTACCTGCATAAAAATAAGGCCAGATGGCCTCTGAGCCATGCTCGGCTTCGATCGCGTTAAACCGCTCGACGATTTCATTGAGCGCGTCGTCCCAAGAGATTCTCGTAAATTCACCGGAGCCTTTTGGGCCGGTCCGTTTGAGCGGGTAAAGCAAACGATCGGGGTGATGGTTACGCTCGGCATAGCGTGCGACTTTGGCGCAGATGACACCGGCGGTGTAGGTTTGCTCTTTTGAGCCATAGACGCGACCAATAGTGGCGTGGTCTACGACTTCCACTTCGAGCGCACAGGCTGAAGGGCAATCATGGGGGCAAATCGTCGATTTGCGAGGGATGCTGACGGGCGCGTTCATGGCGATTAGATTACACCTCCGCGCCCGTCAGGCAATATTATGATCGATGGCAATTAGCCGACGATTTCGTTACCCGAGAAGAACTGGGCGATTTCGATTGCTGCCGTTTCTGGAGCATCCGATCCATGAACCGTGTTTTCGCCAACCGACTTTGCGAAAAGCTTGCGGATGGTGCCTTCAGCGGCATTGGCTGGATTGGTAGCACCCATAACTTCGCGATACTTCGCGATGGCATCTTCGCCTTCCAAGACCTGCACGACGACGGGACCGGAGGTCATGAAATCGACGAGTTCGCCAAAGAAAGGACGCTCTTTATGGACCGCATAGAACGTGCCGGCCTGATCACGCGTCATGTGGATACGCTTTTGAGCGACAATGCGGAGACCTGCCTTTTCAATGACCGCGTTTACAGCACCAGTGAGGTTGCGGGCGGTTGCGTCGGGCTTCAAAATAGAAAAAGTGCGCTGGAGCGCCATGATATCATCCTGTTCGTTGTTGAAATGCTCGCGCTCTATAACCTCGCACGGGTGATCGGTCAAAGGGCTCGTGATTATTTTTGCGCCAATTGGGCAGCAACGGCAGCCAATGCTTTCGGATAAAGTTTGACTTCTTGCTCTAAAACGCGCGCCGCCAACCGTTCAGGCGTGTCATCGGGCAGAATGGGAATCGCCGCTTGATCAATGATTGGACCGGCATCGAGCTCCGGCACGACATAATGGACTGTGCAGCCATGGGACTGAGCCTTTTCCGCCAAAGCGCGCTCATGCGTGTGGAGGCCTTTGAAAGCGGGCAAGAGGGACGGGTGGATATTGAGGAGCCGATGCGGCCATTTCTCGATGAAAGAGGCGGTTAGAACGCGCATAAAGCCCGCGAGGCAGACCAATTCGACGTGATAGTCGCGTAAAGTACGATCCATTTCGGCTTCGAACGCTTCCCGTGACGGAAAATTAGTGTGCGGTATGGTAACCGTGTCGACGCCTAAGGCCTTTGCCCGGTCTAACCCGACGGCATCGGCTATGTTTGAGATCACCAGAACGATCTCGGCTGGAAAATGGGGCTGACGCGCCGCCTCAATGAGGGCTACCATATTGGTGCCGCGCCCTGAAATGAGGATTGCTGTCCTGATGCGACGCATTTAGAGGGTCAGCGTGCCGGAATAGGTGACGCGTGGCGCGCTGTCTGAGCCTTGGGTGATTTCGCCCACATCCATCGCGGCTTCACCAGCCGCTCGAAGCACTTGAATGGCCTCTTCCGCTTTTGTCGCTTCGACCACCACAATCATGCCGATGCCGCAATTGAAGGTGCGGAGCATTTCATCTTGCGCGACTCCGCCTGTTTTGGCGAGCCAGCTGAAGACGGGCGGCACTTTAATGGCCGAGAGATTTACGCTTGCTGAGATACCCTCGGGCAAGACGCGCGGAATATTATCGGGAAAGCCGCCGCCGGTAATATGGGCCATTGCCTTGATCGTGTCGGTTGATTTAAGCGCCTGCAGCATGGGCTTCACGTAAAGGCGAGTTGGTTCCAGAAGTGCTTCGCCAAGCGTTTTTTCCGGCGCGAAGGGGGCCGCGTCCGTCCAATTGAGTTTCGACAGCTCGACGATCTTCCGGACCAGCGAAAAGCCATTGGAATGGACGCCGGATGAGGGGAGGCCGATGAGACGATCACCGGGCTTAATGCCGGTTTTGGGTAAAAGCTGGCCCCGTTCGGCAGCGCCGACGGCAAAGCCTGCGAGGTCATAATCGCCTTTGGCGTAAAGACCCGGCATTTCAGCCGTTTCGCCCCCGATCAGAGCGCAGCCCGAGGCAATGCAACCTTCTGCTATTCCTTTGACGATTGCCGCGCCGACATGGGGAGCGAGTTTGCCGGTGGCGAAGTAATCCAAGAAGAAAAGGGGCTCCGCGCCCTGAACAATGAGATCATTGACGCACATCGCCACGAGATCGATCCCGATCGTGTGGTGAATGCCGGTTTCAATCGCGATTTTGACCTTTGTGCCGACGCCATCATTCGCCGCGACCAAGATTGGGTCCTTGAAACCGGCGGCCTTTAGATCAAACAGACCGCCAAATCCGCCAATTTCCGCGTCCGCGCCGGGGCGTCGTGTGGCCCGGACCAAGGGCTTGATTTCCTCGACCATGGCGTTGCCCGCATCAATATCCACGCCGGCATCGGCATAAGAGAGACCATTTTTAGGGCTATCGGCCATTCGCTTGCTCCAGAAATATGATAGTTCCGACTAAGCCTGACGCCTTGCGCTTGCAAGCAATAGCGTTAAGTACCACATGCAAATCTGTGAGTTTGTCGTAAGTTAAGAAGGTTTTCCCCAAATCATCCGATGTTGCCTAATATCATATCCCTGCTCAGACTGCTGCTCGTTCCGCTGATTATTGGCTTTGTGGCCAATGAGCAGTGGCAATTTGCGCTCTATGGATTTATGATTGCCGGGATTTCGGATGCGGTCGATGGCTACATTGCGCGCCATTATGATTTACGGACAGAACTGGGATCCTATCTCGATCCGCTTGCCGATAAGGCGCTTCTTGTATCGATGTTTGTGACATTGGGGCTTTTGGGGCTGTTTCCCTTTTGGCTCGTCACTCTGGTTGTGACACGGGACGTATTGATCGTGGGCGGCATTTTGCTGGCCTGGCTGTTGGGCAGCCCCTTGGCGATGCGGCCTGCCAAGCTCTCGAAGCTCAATACGGTTGGCCAAATCTTGCTGGTAGGAACGAGTTTAAGCGTCAAAGCGTTCGAATTTGATATTCCATTACTGCTTCATTTTGGCGAAATTGGCGTTGCCGCGCTAACCTTGGCCTCGATGATGTTTTATATGGTGCAATGGCTTAGGCATTTTTCGGACCATCAAGCATGAGCGATTCCCCCCGCCAATTACCACTTGATCTGCCGGTCGAGACGCGTCTTGAGGTCGAAGATTTTCTGATTTCGCCGAGCAATGAAACTGCTTTTCATTTTCTCGAAAAATGGCCGGATTGGCCCGATCGTGTCTTATTGCTCACCGGGCCTGAAGCATCGGGCAAATCGCATTTAGCCGCTGTCTGGGCCGCGCAATCGCGTGCCTGGATCGAGAAAGCGTCGGATATTAAGCTTGATCGGGTGCCGCATCTTGTCTCAAGCGGCGCGCTTGTCATCGAAGATTGCGACCGTGGCGCGCTTGATGAACATGCGATGTTTCATCTCATTAATGCCGCTCGGGAACGGGGAACCTATCTCCTGTTAACCGCCCGAAGCGGGCCTATGGAGTGGGGGCTCAAGACGCTTGATCTGATTTCGCGCCTGCGCTTGGCGCCTGAGGTTAAGATCGATGGTCCGGATGATGCGCTTTTAAATGCGGTTTTGTTCAAATTGTTTATTGATCGGCAATTGGTGATCGATACGACGATCATAACCTTCATTCAAAGTAGGATTGAGCGCTCGATTGCGGCCGCTCGTGATTTTGTCGAGCGGCTTGATCGGGAAGGCTTGGCGCGAGGTAAGCCGATAACGCGTGCGCTTGCCGCTCAATTGCTCAAAATCGAGGAGCAGTCGGATAAGGATTAACCTTGCTATTTGATTTTTGCGCTGGTGTGTCGTCAATTTGTCAAACGGGCGTCATAATTGCCTGTAACCAGACGGTATTAGCCCGTTAAGGAAAACTAGACTATGCCTCGGACACGCAGTGCTACATCGCCAACGACAACCCGCCGGAATGGTGGGCATAAGACGCCGGCGGCCTTGGCAAAATCGCCTCATCGCTTCATCAACCGTGAGCTTTCTTGGCTTCAATTCAATCATCGTGTGCTGGAGGAGGCGGCTAATCCGCATCATCCGCTGCTTGAGCAGCTGCGGTTTTTGTCGATTTCGGCGAATAACCTCGACGAGTTCTTCATGGTGCGTGTCGCGGGCTTGCGCGGGCAAGTGAGCTCGAATGTTGCCCCGTTATCCGATGACGGGATGAGCCCCTCCGAACAATTGATCAAAATTGGCGAGGTCGTTACGCAATTATGCGCCGACCAACAAACACGCTGGCGTGAGTTACGCGTAGCGCTGGATCATGCGGGTATTTCGCTTGTGGAGGGCGATGCGCTCTCAGATCATGAAAAGCAGTGGTTGGAGACGTTTTTTGCCGAAGAAATCTTTCCGGTTTTGACGCCACTTGCGGTTGATCCGGCCCATCCATTCCCGTTTATTCCAAATTTAGGCTTTACGGTTGCGCTGGCCTTAGCGCGCGCCAATGATGGTAAAGCTTTGAACGCACTCATTCGTGTGCCGAATAAAATTGATCGATTTATCGGCTTGCCATCGGCTACCGAGACGGATGAGCAGCCAACCTCGCTGCGTTTCATCGCGCTTGAAAATGCCATTGGTATGTTTATTGGCAAATTGTTCCCGGGCTATCACGTTAAAGGGCTTGGCGCGTTCCGCGTGATCCGGGATTCGGATATTGAAATTGAAGAAGAGGCTGAAGATTTGGTTCGCGTCTTCGAAACCGCGCTTAAACAGAGGCGGCGGGGCTCGATCATTCGTCTTGAGATTGAAGCGGGGATGCCTGACGAAATCCGGCAATTCGTGATTGGCGAATTCCATGTTGATAATGATGCTGTGTTTGAAATGACCGGCATGCTCGCGTTGAATGATCTTTCACAATTGGTGGGGATCGATCGACCAGATCTGAAATTCGAACCCTATAATGCGCGCTTTCCGGAACGCATCCGCGATCATGGCGGCGATTGTTTCGCAGCCATTCGTGAGAAGGATTTGATTGTCCATCATCCTTATGAAAGCTTCGACGTTGTCGTTCAATTCTTAAACCAAGCGGCGCGTGACCCGAATGTGGTGGCGATCAAGCAAACGCTTTACCGGACATCGGCAAATAGTCCGATTGTGAAAGCGTTGGCCGAGGCGGCAGAGGCTGGAAAATCGGTGACGGCACTCGTCGAATTAAAGGCGCGGTTTGACGAGGAAGCCAATATCCGTTGGGCGCGCGATTTGGAACGTGCGGGCGTGCAGGTTGTGTTCGGGTTTATCGAACTAAAAACGCACGCGAAGCTTTCGATGGTCATTCGACGCGAAGGCGGCCATCTCGTGAGCTATTGCCATTTGGGTACGGGCAACTACCATCCGATTACGGCGCGGGTTTATACCGATCTTTCTTTCTTCACCGCTGATCCTGCGATTGGTCGCGACGTTGCGCGGATCTTCAATTTTATTACTGGCTATGCCGAACCCACGCATCTGGAAAAGCTTTCGGCCTCGCCGTTCTCGTTAAAGAAAACGCTACTCGAAAATATCGCTCACGAGATTGCCAATGCTAAAGCAGGCAAGCCCGCAGCGATTTGGGGCAAATGCAATTCATTGGTTGATCCGATGATTATCGACGCGCTTTATGAGGCGAGCCAAGCAGGCGTGCAGATCGATTTTGTTGTTCGCGGCATTTGTTGCCTAAGGCCCAGTATACCCGGCTTCTCAGATAATATTCGGGTGAAGTCGATTATTGGTCGGTTCTTGGAGCATACCCGCATCTTTGCTTTTGCGAATGGCAAGGCGCTGCCGCATGCGAAGGCGAAAGTTTATATTTCGTCGGCCGATCTTATGCAGCGTAATCTTGACCGTCGGGTTGAATCCTTGGTTCCAATCTTGAACGCTACTGTCCATGAGCAGGTTCTGAACCAAATCATGGTCGCGAATTTGATTGATAATGAGCAGAGTTGGACGATTAACTCGGATGGATCGAGCACGCGCGTGACGCATTCGACTGAGGAGCCTGCTTTTAACGCCCATCAATTTTTCATGACCAATCCGAGCTTGTCAGGCCGTGGAAAATCTTTAAAGGAGTCGGGCCCGAAATCATTACGGGCCGGTGCGAGCGAGAATACGAGCAAATCACCGTAGCGTATGTTCTTCTGAGCCATCTTTGGTGGTTGAAGGTATCGAATGGCGAATGAAGCTCAAGGCCGTTTAAGCGTAGGCGAACCGGTTGCGATTATTGATATCGGGTCGAACTCGGTTCGTCTCGTTGCCTATGAAGGTCTCACTAGGTCACCAACGCCGATCTTTAATGAAAAGGCACTGTGTGGCTTGGGCCGTGGTGTTTTGTCGACCGGATTATTACCGCAAGATGGTATAGAGAAAGCCTATGAGGCACTCAGGCGCTTTCGAGTGCTGTGCTCTGTCATGGAAATTGAAAATATTCAGGTCATTGCCACAGCCGCCGCGCGTGATGCGAAAAATGGCCCTGAATTTCTGAAGCATTGCGAAGGCATTATCGGTTGCCCAGTCGATTTGATTTCGGGCAAACGGGAAGCAGAATTATCCGCGCTCGGCGTCGCGATGGGTATGTATCAAGCCGATGGGTTGGTGGCCGATCTCGGTGGCGGTTCATTAGAGCTGATCGGCGTTAAGGGTCATAAATTAGGGCAGGGGACGACGCTGCCGATTGGTGTCCTTTCGTTGCAGGACCGCTCGGGCGGCAACCTCAAAAAGGCTCAGAAAATCATCCGTAAGGAACTTGATCATTTACCCCAGTTGAAGGCCGCCAAAGGCAAGGCGATTTATGCGGTTGGCGGCACTTGGCGTTCGCTCGCGAGGCTGCATATGAAGCAGCGCGGGTATCCGCTTCATGTGATGCAAAATTATGTTATTCCGGTTCGCGATGCTGAAGACTTTACGGCTTTGATCGAACGGGTTTCAGCCGATACGATTGATTCAATCGAGGCCGTATCGGCAGCCAGACGGCCTTTGGTCGGCTACGGCGCTTTGGTGCTTGAAGAGTTAATCCGCAAATGTAAGCCGGCGGAAATTGTGATTTCAGCGCAAGGCGTGCGTGAAGGTCTGCTTTTTGAGCGGTTGGATTCATCGATCCTTTCACAAGATCCGTTGCTTGCTGCGGCGCGTGATTTGAATGTGTTGCGCTCGCGTTCGCCCAAGCACTGCGAAGAAATTATCGATTGGACGGACGCGTTTATGGCGTCGACCAATATTAATGAGACCGCAGAGGAAAAACGGCTTCGCCACGCTGCCTGTCTTTTGGCTGATATTGGGTGGCGCGCCCATCCGGATTATCGCGGCGAACAGTCGCTTAATATCATTGCGAATGCGAGTTTTATTGGCGTTGACCATCCCGGTCGCGTCTTTATCGCGCTCGCGGTCGCCTATCGGCATATGGGATTATCAGACGACGAGGTAAGCCCGCGTTTGCGAGAATTGGCGAGCAGCCGAATGCTCGATCGCGCACGCATTTTGGGGGCGGCAATGCGGGTTGCCTATTTGCTGACGGCCGCGATGCCAGGCGTGTTGCCACGCACGCCGATGGTCTGTGTGAAAGATGATTTAGAGCTCCGCATACCTGATGATCTTGCTGCTTTATCGGGCGAACGGGTGTTTAACCGTTTGCGTGCTTTGGCGCGCATCATAGGCCGCTCGCCCGTATTAAGGGTCGAGTCTTAGCGGGGTAGGGCTACGACCCGCCCTTTTGAGAAGGCGAGCGCTAAGCGTCCGTTTTTGAGGTCCAACGCCTTTGCGCCGAATAATTCGCGGCGCCATCCCTTAAGCGACGGAACATCAGCATCATCATCGGCTGCGATGGCCTCTAACTCATCGACGGTTGCCACGATTTTGGCAGCCACCCCTTCATTATCGCAGGTCATGCGGAGAAGGACTTTGAGGAGTTCGACGGCGGCGGGGTTGTAGGGCTTGCGCTCAGCTCGTTCCAATTCCGGCAAGGTTTTTGGATCAACCTCGAGGGCGCGCTCAACCGCTGCTATGATCTCAGCGCCAGACCGTGAACGTTCAAATCCATTCGGTATCGAGCGAAGCTTCGCTAGCGCCTCAACACTGCGGGGTGCCGAGGTTGCAACATCCATAATGGCATCGTCTTTCAAGATGCGCGAACGTGGGACGTCCCGCGAGCGGGCTTCTCGCTCGCGCCATGCGGCTAATTCGATCAGGATCGCCAATTCACGCGGTTTACGGACGCGGCCTCTCAGACGCTTCCACGCGTCTTTGGGATCAAGCTCGTAGGTGGAAGGCGATGTCAGCAGTGCCATTTCATCTTCAAGCCAATGCGACCGACCGGATTGCTCCAATTTTGCCGCCAGCGCTTTATAGACGTTTCGAAGATGGGTCACGTCCGAACGCGCATAGACGAGTTGGGCCTCGCTCAAGGGGCGCTGTGACCAATCGGTGAAGCGGGACGATTTATCGATTTTAGCCTTCGCCAAATCATGAGCGAGCTGCTCATAAGAAACACTTTCGCCATAGCCAGCGACCATCGCGGCTACTTGGGTATCGAAACAAGGAACGGGGATGCAACGATCAAGATTCCAAAGGATTTCGAGATCTTGACGGCCCGAATGGAATACTTTGACGACGTTCTTATCGCGCATCAGAGCAAAAAACGGGGCTAAATCGAGATTTTCAGCCAATGGATCGATGAGGATATCCTCTTCTTCGCTCGCCATCTGGATGAGGCAGAGCTTGGGATAAAAGGTCGTTTCCCGCATAAATTCCGTGTCGACCGTTACATAAGAATGTTGGGCCATGCGCTTGCAAGCGTCGGAGAGCGAAGGGGTATCGGTAATCAATGGCATGTTGGATCGTGTAAACAGGTCGAATCAAAGGCAGGATTGCCGTGACAGATCCCCTTATACGACAAATCTATGTCAGGGCATCCCTTAAGCTCGGCTGGTTTCTCTTGACAACACAAGCGCCTGCATGCGTTCTCCCCGCAACCCCTTAGACCTGATTTGATTGATGAGGATACCCATGCACCGCTATCGTTCACACACCTGCGGCGCCCTCCGTGACAAAGACGTTGGCTCCGATGTTCGCGTCTCCGGTTGGTGCCATCGTATTCGCGACCATGGCGGCGTGTTGTTTATCGATTTGCGCGACCATTATGGCCTGACGCAATGCGTGGTTGATCCTGATTCCCCTGCGTTCAAAGTAGCTGAAACCTTGCGTTCCGAATGGGTTGTGCGCTGCGACGGCAAAGCGCGTTTGCGTCCGGCCGGAACGGAGAACCGCGATCTGCCGACCGGCTTGATCGAGATTTACGTTACGCATATCGAAGTTTTGGGGCCTTCGGCGGAATTGCCGGTGCAGGTGTTTGGCGATCAGCCATTCCCTGAAGAGACACGCCTTAAATATCGCTTCCTCGATTTGCGCCGCGAAAAGCTTCACAACAACATCATGACGCGCGGCCGCGTGGTGGATGCCATGCGCACGAAGATGAAAGAGCAGGGGTTCAACGAATTCCAAACGCCGATTTTGACGGCCTCGTCACCGGAAGGCGCACGCGACTTTTTGGTGCCGTCGCGTATTCATCCCGGTACCTTCTACGCTCTGCCGCAGGCGCCGCAGCAATATAAGCAGCTTTTGATGATGGCGGGCTTCGATCGCTATTTCCAGATTGCGCCTTGCTTCCGTGATGAAGACCCGCGCGCTGATCGCTTGCCGGGCGAGTTCTATCAGCTCGATTTGGAAATGAGCTTTGTCGAGCAAGAAGATATTTTTGCCGCCGTTGAGCCCGTTATCGGCGGTATTTTTCGTGAATTTGGCAATGGCAAAATGGTAACGCCGAGCCCATGGCCGCGTATTCCATATGCGGTATCCATGGAAAAATACGGCTCGGACAAGCCTGATTTGCGCATTCGTAACCCCCATACGAGCGAGCCGCTTGAAATGGCGGATGTGTCCGAGCATTTCCGTGGTTCGAACTTCAAAGTGTTCGCACGCATTTTGGAAGAGCCGAAAAACCGGATTTGGGCCATTCCGGCGCCTACTGGTGGTCAACGTACGTTCTGCGACCGGATGAATGCTTGGGCGCAGGGTGAAGGCCAGCCGGGGCTGGGCTATGTGTTTTGGCGTGAAGGCGAGGCGGGCGGTGCAGGTCCGATTGCCAATAATATTGGACCGGAGCGGACGGAAGCCATTCGCCAGCAGCTTGGGTTAAAGGAAGGCGATGCGGCGTTCTTTGTTGCGGGCGATCCTGAAAAATTCATGAAATTTGCGGGCGCCGCGCGCATTAAAGTGGGCCAAGACCTCAATCTGATCGATGAAAATCGCTATGAATTGGCTTGGATTGTCGACTTCCCGATGTTCGAATGGAATGAGGACGAAAAGAAGGTCGATTTTTCGCATAACCCATTCTCGATGCCGCAAGGCGGGTTGGACGCGTTGCAAAATCAAGACCCGCTGACGATTAAAGCCTTCCAATACGACATCGCCTGCAACGGGTTTGAAATTGCATCGGGTGGTATCCGCAACCATCGGCCCGAGGGCATGGTGAAGGCGTTTGAAATTGCCGGTTATGGCGAAGAGACGGTTATTGAACGCTTTGGCGGCATGTATCGTGCGTTCCAATATGGCGCGCCGCCCCATGGTGGTATGGCGGCTGGTGTTGACCGTATCGTGATGCTGCTTTGTGGTGCACAAAATCTTCGTGAAGTTGCGCTATTCCCCATGAACCAGCAGGCTCAGGATTTGTTGATGGGGGCACCAAGCGAGGCAACCCCACGGCAATTGCGGGAATTGCACCTCCGGCTTAATCTGCCTGAAAAGTGATATAATTCAGTCCACTCCATTGATGAATTAAAGGGATAGACCATGACCGATGCCTCCGATGATCTTCGTGCAGGGTCCATGGTCTATCATCGGTTTCCACGCCCTGGGAAACTTGAAATTCAAGCAACCAAGCCGCTTGGCAACCAGCGCGACCTGGCGCTCGCCTATTCCCCTGGAGTTGCCGCTCCGTGCGAGGCGATTGCGGCTGATCCGGAATTAGCGGCTGAACTCACGAGCCGGCAAAATCTTGTTGCGGTCATTTCTAACGGTACGGCGGTTTTGGGACTTGGGAATATCGGCCCCTTGGCATCAAAGCCCGTGATGGAGGGAAAGGCCGTCCTGTTCAAGAAATTCGCGGGCATCGATGTGTTCGATATCGAGGTGGCCGAGAATAATGCCGACCGCTTTGTTGATGTTGTCGCAGCCCTTGAACCGACGTTTGGCGGTATAAATCTTGAAGATATCAAGGCGCCGGAATGCTTTGAAATCGAGGCTAAGCTTCGGGAAAAAATGGCCATTCCGGTTTTCCATGATGACCAGCATGGCACCGCGATCATTGTCGGCGCGGCCGTTTTAAATGCCGTCGATTTGGCGGGCAAGGCGATGGAGACGATCAAAATCGTCGCCTCTGGCGCAGGGGCTGCATCGCTCGCATGCCTTAATCTGCTCGTATCATTGGGTGTTCGCCGCGAAAATATCTGGATCAGTGATCTTGAAGGTGTCGTCTATAAAGGCCGTACCGCGCTCATGGATCCGTGGAAAAGCGTTTTTGCGCAGGATACCGACAAGCGCAGTTTAGGTGAGATTATTGAAGGCGCGGACGTCTTTTTAGGCCTCTCGGCGGGTGGCGTTTTAAAGCCTGAGATGGTGGCCAAGATGGCCCCTAAGCCGCTGATCTTGGCGCTGGCTAATCCCAATCCTGAAATTATGCCGGAGGCGGCTCGCGCGGTTCGCTCGGACGCGATGATGTGCACGGGGCGTTCTGATTATCCTAATCAGGTCAATAATGTGCTCTGCTTCCCTTATATTTTCCGTGGCGCGCTTGATGTCGGCGCTCGCACAATTAATGAGGAAATGAAGCTCGCAGCCGTTGCCGCTATTGCGCGGCTCGCGCGTGAAGCGCCCTCGGATGTTGCGGCGAAAGCCTATGGTGGCGAGGTTTCGACCTTTGGTGCGGAATCGCTCATTCCGAGCCCGTTTGATCCGCGTTTAATTCTTCGTATTGCGCCTGCTGTTGCGAAGGCTGCTATTGCTTCAGGCGTCGCGCGCCGGCCGATTACCGATTTCAAGGCCTATGAAGAGCGCCTTTCCGGCTTCGTGTTCCGTTCTGGTTTTATCATGAAGCCGATTTTCGAGCAGGCGAAGGCCGCGCCGAAGCGGGTCATCTATTCGGATGGCGAGGATGAGCGGGTATTGCGCGCGGCGCAAATTGCTATTGAAGAAGGCTTTGCGATCCCCATTCTCATCGGACGCCCGAATGTCATCGAGACGCGTTGTGCGCGCTATGGGCTGAATATTCGCCCGGGCAAGAATGTTGAAGTCATCAATCCAGATGATGATCCGCGTTATCGCGATTATGTTGCGACCCTCATCGAATTGGTGGGTCGAAAGGGCGTAACACCGGATGCGGCTAAAACGCTTATTCGCACGAACTCGACCGTTATTGCCGCCGTAGCCGTTATGCGGGGCGACGCGGATGCGATGATTGCGGGATTGGAAGGCCGGTTTAATTCTAAGCTTCGTAATATTCGCGATATTATCGGGTTGAAGCCGGGTGTGCGTGATTTATCGGCGATGACGCTGATGATCACGTCGAAGGGGCATTATTTTCTGGCCGATACCCATGTTAAACATGACCCGGATGCCGATGATATTGCCGATATTGCGCTGTTATGCGCAGGCCATGTTGAACGGTTTGGAATTGCGCCGAAAATTGCGTTGTTGTCCCACTCAGATTTTGGCGATTCCGATGCGCCCTCCGCGGTTAAAATGCGCCGCGCGCTCGAGATGATCCGGTCGCGGGCGCCGGATTTACATGTCGACGGCGAGATGCAGGGGGATACGGCACTTGTTCAGGCGATTAGAGCGAAGCGTTTACCCGATTGTAAGCTCGATGGTGACGCCAATATCCTCGTTATGCCTAATTTAGACGCGGCTAATATTGCGCAGCAATTGATCAAAGTATTAGCCGATGCGTTGCCCGTTGGACCAATCTTGCTTGGTACAGCAAAGCCCGCCCATGTGCTGACAACATCGGTCACGGCGCGGGGCGTTGTTAATATGACGGCTCTGGCCGTTGTCGAAGCTCAAGCGAATAACGCCTGAGCCTCACTGCGGCTCGCGTTGAAGATCAAATAGATCGAGAATGGCAGCGGGGCCTTCACCCGTTGCCGTGTCCGCGATAGTGACGCCCGTTGGCTTCTTTGATTGGCCGGAAATCATCAGCCTATTTGGATTATTGACGAAGGAGACGAGCGTCTTTGTCAAACCCTTGGCATTTTCGGACATGCCCAAATAGATTTGCAAACTCGCAGCAGCAGCAGAGGCATAAGAAGCCCGCACCTGTTCTGCGGTCCGTTTGGTCTTGATCGCTTGTTGATCAATCAAACGTTCGACCAAGCCCCGATTTTCGACGGATATACGGAAGCTTTTGAGGCTCGCCCCCAATAGGGTGATGGGCGCGTTGCTTGGGCTGGCGATAAGACTATCGGCTGAAACATTCCCAAAGAGGCTCGAGATGGAAATATTCGCCATATTTTGTGACGATAAGTTAGAATTAAAATCGAGCTCTTGGGTCTTGGGATCGAGATTTGCCTTTATGCCGCCAGACAGATTGAGGTCGCGATAGCCGAGCGATATCAGCGTTTGGATGGTTGAATCCGTGGTGTCGTTTGGAAGCGGGCCATATAGGCCTTCAAAGCTGAGTTCGAAGCGATTAGGCGGTGCATCTTTTGGTATTTCGAGCGCAAAGAGAAGGCTGCGTGCGCCAAACTGCTTTGCCCCATCCATATTCGCGTCAATAACGGCGTCATGCAGCTCGATTTTGCCGATTAGGGGCAAAAATACCGTCGGATCGATGTCTTGAGGCTTTGCCCCTTGCTTCGAGAGTGCTTTTCGAAGACCTAGGAAGACGGCGGCTAGTCTTATTCCGCTTTGACCAAAACTACCTAATTTCAAATGAAAATCGTCAATCGCGACGTCAACGCCCTCGATCCGGTAGGATGACGCGTCTCCGTTCATGCCACCTAAATATTCTATGCGATTAATGGTGGCGAAATTTGTTGGAGTCTCGGCATCCCGAACCGCTAGATTGACCAACTCAACCGAGCCCGTCGAGATCGACGAAAATACATCGACGACATCGATCAAGGTGGCCGAAAGATCTGCATCCGATTGCGGGGCGGCGTTTTGCTTTTTTACCAATCGCTCGGTGATTGCCGACAGCCCATCCCCGCTATTGCGCAGTTGAACATCGCTAACGCTCACCCGTTCAACGGTGACGAGGGCTGCTTTCGGACTTTGGGCTGCAATTTTATTGATTTCCGCATGAGAATAAGCGCGACGGAACTCGTCCGATTTCTTGTCCTTATTAGCAGCGCCAAAGCCAGCCAAAAGACCGAGATCGATATCGTCTAGCGTGATTAAACCAGTTGAACCGGAACTAGCACCCGCCTCATTGGCGACCGTGCCGAAGGTTGAACTTTCCGCGCTTAGACGAGAAACGATTCCGGCTTTGACGTCAGCAAGGCTGACATTCGAAAAAATGGTCGTTGTTGCCTGATCGCCAACGGTTTGCGTCTGCCGAAGCCGAGACACTTTAATCATCGAGGCGTCTAAGGTGGAAAGTGCTTTAGCCTGTGCCGCTAAATCCGACCCGTGCAGTAGGGCTTCCATGCTTTCGGGCGAGAGATTGACGCCTTCAAGCTCCACGCCCTCGGCGCGATAGGTCATTTGTCCTGAATTAAAGGTCAGACTATCAATTCTTACCGGTTCAGCGGCGACGGGTAAGATTGATGTCCCGGCAAGGAAAAGCAACACCAGACCCGTAACTGTTCTGAAGAGTTGCTTCATTCTATGCTTCCTTGCCCGAAATGGTCATTCCCGTGGATCGTTCAGGATCATGTCGATTTAAGCCGCGGGCCTGAAGGATTGCATGACCGAGGTGATATCATTCATCGAAGGCAGGCCTGCCTCATTGCCAAGCTTTTGAATTTTATGGGTCGATGCCGCCCGAGCAAATTCGAAATGCGATTCCCAAGGCAAAGCAGGGCGTGCCAGATAGGAATACATATAGGCGCCATGGAAGACGTCACCCGCGCCATTGGTATCGATGATAACAGAGGAAGGGACCGATAAAGGGGGCTGAACGCGCACATTGCCGCTTTCATCATACCAGAGCATGCCGCGTTCACCGCGGGTGACGCCGCCGATTTTTACGCCTTTTGCTTTAAGAAGCTCAATTAAACCCTTGTCATCTAGATTTAATTGCTCCGCCAAACGTTCACCGCAAATGGCGACGTCGATATGTTCGAGCAAATCCATCGTGTTGGAACGTACGCCACCGCCATCAAGCGAGACGAGCGCGCCCATATTGCGGCATGTTTTGGCATAGTGGATTGCCGCATCACCCATATGGCCATCGAGATGAAGCGCACGGCAGCCATCAAGGCGAAGGGTCGGGAAGGGATGGAGGTAATCATCATCGCGGCAGCGAATAATAGCGCGCTTGCCATTGTTCGGAATAACGAAGGAAAGCGAGCTTTCTTTAACCTTACGGCCGTGAACCGGAATGGCGTATTTTGCGGCCATGTCCAAGAACATACGGCCCAACCAATCATCCGCCAGCGAGGTCAAAAGATCAGGCACGACGCCAAGCTTTGCGCAACAAAACGCAGCCGTTACCGCATTACCACCGAAGGATACCGCATAATCCTGAGCAACAGTCTTATCGTCGCCGGACGGGATGTGATCCGTCAGAAAGGTCACGTCGATGTAGGTTTGGCCAATAAAGAGAGCGTCCATTGTAACTCACTGATCCAAGCATAAGAAAAACCGATACACTTGGATTGGATCAAATTTGCCCGTTGGACAAGCAAAAAAGTGATAAATGAGACTAAATTTAACCGATGGAGAAGCTCGTCCCGCATCCGCAAGCTGCCGTTGCGTTAGGGTTGGTCACGCGGAAGCTCTGGCCCATGAGATCGTCAACAAAGTCGAGCGTCGATCCGGCGACAAAGGGGAGGGAGACCGAATCGATCAATACGACGGCGCCGTCTTTCTCGACGCTTAAATCGTCGTTATTTCGTTGCTGATCGACGGTAAAGCCATATTGAAAGCCTGAACAGCCACCGCCGCTGACGCTCACCCGAAGCATGGAGCCTTGGGGTTCATCATGTAAGATTGACAAAATACGGCGCGCGGCGCGCTCGGTAACGCCAAATCCATCGGCTGATTGCGTGTTTTCAGACATTGTACTCGTATTTTCCATTGGTAATGACCAAAGATTTCTGCTTCGAAGATAGGTATGAACGTGATGTTTTTCAACTGGAGGTGCTGTGGACCGTAGATTTAATCGTTGGCGGGCCTCCTATGCGTCCGATCCTGCGCAATCGAGAGGGCGGCAATTTGCCGAGCCTCATTCACCGACGCGGAGCGAATTTCAGCGGGATCGCGACCGGATTATTCATTCGACCGCCTTTCGCCGATTAAAGCATAAGACACAGGTTTTCGTCTTTCATGAAGGCGATCACTTTCGAACCCGACTGACGCATACAATTGAGGTGGCTCAGATTGCCCGGTCTATCGCGCGCGCTTTAGGTTTGGACGAAGATCTGGCCGAAACCTTGGCGCTTGCCCATGATCTTGGACATACGCCTTTTGGGCATACGGGCGAAGATGTACTAGATGAATGCTTGATGCCCTTTGGCGGTTTTGACCACAATGCTCAGGCACTTCGGATCGTAACCCGCCTTGAACGGCGTTACCCGGATTTTGACGGATTAAATCTGACGTGGGAAACGCGCGAGGGCTTGGTTAAACATAATGGCCCGTTAATGGATCAAATGGGCCAACCCGTTCCGAAATATGGGAAATCGGGTATCCCACGGGATATTCTCATCGAAAATGAGCATCAGTCTCTTGAATTGGCGTCATTTGCGGGACCTGAGGCGCAAGTTGCCGCTCTTGCCGATGATATTGCCTATAACACGCATGATATTGACGACGGTCTTCGTGCAGGCATGTTTTCGTTGGCCCAACTCTCCGATATCCCGTTTGTGCGTGATATTTTGGCTGAAATTCATCAAAAATGGCCTAATCTCGAAGAAAGCCGAACCATTCATGAGCTTACCCGTCGCTTAATCACGCGATTTGTCGAAGGCGTTATTCACGAAGGAAGCCGTCGATTAGACTCCTTCAAGGATAAGCCTGTGGCGGCGATAAGGGCGGCTAGTGGTCCTGTTATTGTGTTTGATCAAAATCTGATGATGGCCGATAAAGACATAAAATCGTTTTTATTTGCTCATATGTATCGAAACCTGAATGTGATGCGCGTTCGGGCGCAAGCCGAGAGCGTTTTGCGGGATCTGTATCTCAAGCTTAATAACAATCCGTCCCTGTTGCCGGAAGATTGGCGGTTGCGGCTCAACGATACGGACGAGCGAGAAAAAGCCTATCACATTGCGGATTATATTGCCGGCATGACGGATCGGTTTGCATTAGAAGAACATCGGCGGCTGTTTGACGTTACACCGGATTTGCGTTAGCCGCCGGGCAGGCATTTTTGAGAATTGGATTGTGAAATGAATGTGTTCGACCTCTATCAGCGGAAAATTGCTGAGACCGTCGTAGAAATGGGCAGGTCGGGCGAGCTGCCGTCCCATCTGGACACGAGCAAGATCGTCGTCGAGCCGCCGCGTGACATGTCCCATGGCGACCTTGCGACCAATGTTGCCTTGGTATTCGCGAAGGAAGCCGGTATCGCGCCACGCCAATTGGCAGACAAGCTCGTTGCCAAATTGTCTGCTTTTGACGGCGTTTCAAAGGTTGAAATTGCCGGGCCGGGGTTCATCAATCTCACACTGGAGCCTCACGTTTTTCATCGCGTAATCGAAGCGGTGCTGACGCAAAAAAGCGAATTTGGACGCAGCAAAGTAGGCGCTGGTCAAAAAGTGAATGTCGAGTTTGTCTCGGCCAATCCAACAGGTCCGATGCATGTCGGTCACGGTCGTGGCGCGGTTTTTGGCGATGCGCTGGCGAGCCTGCTCGATTTTGCTGGTTTTGATGTGACGCGGGAATATTACATCAATGATGCAGGTGCCCAAGTCGACGTGTTGGGTCGTTCGGCCTTTTTGCGCTATCGCGAGGCGTTAGGTGAAGAAATCGGCGAGATTCCGGAAGGTCTCTATCCGGGCGATTATTTAATCCCGGTCGGCGAAGAGCTCGCCAAATTACACGGCCCGACTTTGCTCCAATTATCCGAGAAAGATTGGTTGCCGATTACACGGTCGATGGCCATTTCCATGATGATGGACATGATCCGCGAGGATCTTTCGGCGCTCAACATCCAGCATAACGTGTTTTTCTCGGAGCGCAGCCTATCCCAAGATGGACCGGATGATTTGACCCGCCGGATGATTGAGGAGCTAACCTCGCGTGATCTGATTTATCAAGGTCGGCTTGCACCGCCGAAGGGTGCGCCGGTCGAGGATTGGGAAGATCGCGAGCAAACGCTTTTCCGCGCGTCTAATTTCGGCGATGATGTGGACCGACCTCTCCTTAAATCGGACGGGTCCTACACCTATTTTGCGGCGGATATCGCCTATCATAAATCGAAATTTGATCGGGGCTTTCCGCTGATGATCGATGTGTGGGGCGCGGACCATGGCGGTTATATCAAACGTATGGCCGCCGCCGTTCGTGCCGTTACCGATGGCGGCGGCGAGTTGGATGTAAAAATCTGCCAGCTCGTACGATTGCTACGCAATGGCGAACAGGTCCGCATGAGCAAAAGATCAGGTGATTTCATCACCTTGCGCGAGGTTGTTGATGAAGTAGGTCGGGACGCCGTGCGGTTTATGATGCTGTTCCGTAAAAATGACGCCACACTCGATTTCGATCTTGCGAAAGTGATTGAGCAGTCGAAAGACAATGCGGTCTTTTACGTTCAATACGCCCATGCACGGTGTTCCTCGGTCTTGCGGCAGGCGAGTGCCTATGTTTCGTCGGATGATGGTGCAACGTCGCTTGCAAGCTGTGACCGAAGCGGATTGCTGGATCCGTCCGAACTATCGGTTATGCATAGAATTTCACAATTCCCGCGACTTGTTGAGGCTGCGGCTTTGGCGCATGAACCGCATCGATTAGCGTTTTATCTTTATGATTTGGCGAGTGATTTCCATTCTTTATGGAATCGTGGCAAAGATTCCCCTAGGTTGCGTTTCGTAATCGAAGATGATCGGGCCCTCACTCAAGCTCGGCTATCATTGGTAGAAGCGGTCCGATTTGTGCTGTCTGCTGGGCTTTCGGTTCTCGGCGTTTCTGCGCCCAATGAAATGCGTTGAGTGGAGAGCGCATAGGAATAATCAACTGCAACGGACGCGGTTTACAGGGTTGATCTGATGACGGAAGACCAGCAAAATCGACCTGGCGTAAATCTCGAAGAGTTAGAGAGACAACTGCGCGTCGCGTCGCGCGCGCACGCGGAAGCCGTTGTGCGAGCTAATTCTCAACAGAATTTTACTGAAATACCTGCTCCTGTTCCGGATCTGGAAGCGTTGCGGCGTGAATATGTGAGGCCACCGCAGTCGAGCGCTCCACCTTTGTCGAATTATACAACGGATCTTCCCGATCCCGGTCCGCCGCCGGCGTTTTTGAGTGCGCCACCCATAGGCGCGTCGCAGCCGGAATATTCCAATCCCTTCGAGGAGCGCTTCCCGCTCATTGATCGGCGTAAAGAACGTGGATCGCCACTAATTCGCGGTCTGATTGCGCTCATTGGCCTTATTTTGTTGGGTTCGTTCGGATATTTTTTCTATTCGGGCAAATTGTCGTTGAGCGTTTCTGTTGCTCCTGACCAGAAATCGGTACCTGTTATTAAAGCGGATACGAACCCCGTTAAAATTGTACCGGATACGACAGCTTCCGCTGACGCGGCGCCTCCAGGCTCCGAATTATTCGGCAAGAAGGGCGCAGATACCGTTAGCTCGGCGACCACAAAGTCGACCGTTGAGGCCCCGTTGGACGTCAACGCGGCTGTTAAAGCCAATGGTGCCAAGTCAAATTCATTGGTTCCCGGGATGGGTGAGCCTAAATCGGTGCGAACGGTAACGGTTCGACCAGATGGCACGCTGATCGGTGATCCAACTCCCGCTGCACCGGCAGCAACCGCTAGCACTACGCCTGTCATTGTAACACCTCCGGCTTCAGCGATGGCCCAAGACGCCGCTCAACCGGGCACACCTGCGCCGCCTCCGGCTGCAACTGCGCAAGCAACGCCTGCGAAGCAAGCAACCAATGTGGCGGCTGCCGACTCGGTTCCAACCTTACCGGGTTTGCCAACCACTCCGGCAACACTTAATGGCGTTCCCGTTCCTCTTCCGCCCGTGCGCCCGGCTGAACTGAATGTTCCGTTGGCATCCGAAGACCCTCTTCGAGATCTTGTCGCACAGGCTACAAATCCGGATATCCAGGCGACCGATGAAGAGCCAAAGGCTAAAGAAACGCCAGTTACAGGTGATTTTTCCGTTCAGTTTGGTGCTTCTCCGTCTGAGACTGAGGCGAATGCACTTTCGGCGCGTTTAAAGACGCAGCTTTCGGAATTGCTTGGCGAACATCCGCTTTCTGTGATTAAGGCCGATAGCAATGGTAAGACAATTTATCGGGTTAGAGCGCTCGGCTATACGAGAGATGAGGCAGGCGCGGCCTGTGCAACGGCAGCTGCAGCCGGCACGAAATGCTTCATCGCGAAGAATTGACGGCTTTTGCATGATGGATCGCTCGCGATGAGCTGCAAGGCCCTGATCATTGGCTGCTCGGGTACGGAAATAACACCCGACGAGGCGCGGTTCATTAAAAAGACCCGTCCTTGGGGATTGATATTATTTCGTCGTAATATCGCAGATCGTGATCAATTAACGGCTTTAACAGCGGCGTTTCGTCAGCTGGTCGGGCGGGTAGATGCTCCTGTTTTGATCGATCAGGAGGGTGGGCGCGTTCAGCGAATGGGACCGCCACATTGGCGGAAATATCCCGCCGCTGCCAAATTTCTCGAACTGTGGAAAGGCGATGTCCAAGAGGCAGCTTCTTTGGCTCGCATCGCGTCTCGGCTGATTGCGCATGATTTAACGGAATGCGGGATCAATATTGATTGTATGCCGGTTCTCGACTGCCCCATTCCCGGTTCGAATGATGCCATTGGTGACCGCGCTTACGCCCATGATCCTGTTGCAATTGCTGAGATAGGACGTGCGGCGGCGGAGGGCATGTTGGATGGGGGTGTTTTACCCATTATTAAGCATATGCCCGGCCATGGCCGAGCGATGGTTGATAGCCATTACGCGCTTCCCGTGGTGAAAGATCCGCGGGATCTGCTGGAAAAGACAGATTTTTATCCGTTTAAGCGCTTGAATGATCTACCCATTGCGATGACGGGTCATATTGTCTTTAGTGCGATTGATCCGTCTGGTCCGGCAACGACTTCACCAGTGATCATTCGGGACGTCATCCGAGGGTGGATTGCTTTTGATGGACTCTTATTGAGCGATGATGTCTCGATGAAGGCGCTTTCAGGTTCCTTTGCCGAGCGGACGGAGGCCCTTTTTGCGGCCGGATGCGATATTGCTCTTCACTGTAACGGAATTATGGAGGAGGCGGAGGCGGTTGCATCCGCTGCCCCGGTCTTGGCAGGGCGAGCGCTGGAACGGGCGGAGCGGGCGTTATCCCGCCTTAAATTGCCTCGATCCGTGTTTGATCCTGTGGAAGCCGCCAAAATTCTCGAAGCTAAGCTTGCTCTTGCCGACTGAAGTCGACAGAATCAAACCCTGTTTTTTGGGATTTGTGTAACTTTCAATGTCTGACGCAAGGCTGTTTGCCGAAAAGCCGTTCGAAGACGAACGCGGCATCAATGATCCGGTGTGCATGATCGATTTGGACGGTTTTTCCGGCCCGCTCGACCTGCTGCTGGAATTGGCGCGCCGTCAAAAGGTCGATCTGGCTAAAATTTCGATCCTGACATTGGTGGAACAATACCTCACCTTTATTGAAGAGGCGCGCGCCCTCCGGTTGGAATTGGCGGCCGACTATCTGGTGATGGCGGCTTGGCTCACCTTTTTGAAGTCCCGTTTGCTGTTGCCGGCACCGGCCTCAGCTGACGAGCCGAATGCGAATGATTTGGCCGCTGCGCTTGCTAATCGGTTGCGCCGCCTTGAGGCTATTCGTGCCGTCTCCCGGCTTTTGCAGGAACGGCCGCAGCTCAATCGGGATATTTTCTCGCGTGGTAGCCCAGAACCGGTAGCACTTAAGCGGATTTCGCTGTGGGAAGCCTCGATTCACGATTTGCTGTCAGCATACGCGCAGCAACGGCAGGTGCGGGCGCTTGCTCGGATATCCTTAAAGAAGCGGCATGTTTTTTCGCTTGATGCGGCGCGAGCGGCTTTAGAGCGATTAATCGGAACGACGGCCGATTGGGCGGTGCTGGACGAATATTTGATTGCGTTCATGGCGGAGCCCGGAATGGAGAGGACGGTTAGGGCCACTTCCCTTTCGGCTACGCTTGAATTGGTAAAAGAAGGGCGCGCGGAAATTAGGCAGGAGTGTACATTTGCTCCGATCTATATGCGTGCACGGCAGACGAATACGGAAAGGTCCGTGGCATGACAGCCGAGGCAATGGTCATCATGACAGAAGAAAACGACGAAGAACGCCCCGTTCAACGAGATGCGCGCTTTTTGCGGGATAAGCGGATCGTCGAAGCATTGCTGTTTGCTTCGCCTAAGCCGTTAAGCGAGGAAGATTTTACGTTCCACCTCGGCCCAGACAATGCGCTTGCGGAAATTTTAGCGGAACTTGCCGCTGATTATGCGCCACGCGGCGTAAACTTGCTCCGTACGGCGGGCAAATGGGCTTTTAGGACGGCGGAGGATCTCGGTCATCTGCTCGTTCGTGAACGCGAAGAGCCGCGCCGCCTATCGCGCGCGGCACTCGAGACTTTGGCGATCATTGCCTATCATCAGCCCGTCACGCGCGCTGAAATCGAAGATATTCGAGGCGTTGCGACGAGCAAGGGCACGATTGATGTACTTTTAGAGACCAATTGGATCAAGCTGCGCGGACGTCGTAAGGCACCCGGCCGTCCGGTGACTTATGGGACGACGGAAGCGTTTTTGGACCAATTCGGGTTACAGACCATCGGTGAGCTTCCAGGCTTATCCGAATTAAAGGGCGCGGGCTTCTTTGATGGACGCCTGCCAGCCGATTTCGATGTGCCTGAACCATCGGATTCCGCGGAATTACGCCCTGATGAGGACCCTTTGGATGAAGATTTGTTCGTTTTGATCGCAGAGGAGCGGGCAGGGGCGACGGAAGAGGCGCTTGAGGCAGAGCCTCAGTAGCAGGCGACTTTTTGCTATTTTCTAATTCTGTTGCACGAAGTTCTTGTTTTTACGGCGTCGTGCGCCTAGTTTCACTGCTACACAAGATGGCTTAGTCAAACTAAGCGAAATTCAATTGGAGGCCCTCATGGGAAGCGTTAGCATCTGGCACTGGGTTGTCGTTGGTATCATCGTGATGCTCCTCTTTGGGCGGGGTAAAGTGTCCGATTTGATGGGTGATGTTGCTAAGGGTATCAAATCGTTCAAAAAGGGCATGGCGGATGATGAACCTGTCGCCGCCGCTCATCCGGCCGAGGCTGCAAAGCCCGTTCCGGGACCTGCTGCAGCGCCACAGGCGGCCCCTCAGGCAGCGCCTCACGAGCATAAAGCAGGTTAATTGGTCCATCGCGCGCCATAAGCGCGCGGAAAGCAGGCTTTTGCTCGATGTTTGATTTCGGCGCAGGGGAACTGGTTGTCATCGGCGTTGTCGCGCTTGTGGCGATTGGACCCAAAGAATTACCGGGTCTTCTACGGACTGTGGGACAGGCCGTGGGAAAAATGCGCCGTATGGCCGGTGAATTCCAGAACCAATTCAACGATGCGATGCGCGAGGCCGACATGGCCGAGACGCATAAGCTGATTGCCGATATTAAATCGGATATGTCAGGTGTCGCCGCTTCCGCTGAAGTCAAAGAAGTGTACCCCACACTTGCTGAACTGTCCGCTCCAACGCCAGCTTTTCCAGTTGAGCCTGTTGTTGCAGAACCTGAGCCGGTGACGCAGCCGGTTGACGAGGTTGTTGAAAAGCCGAAGCCTAAACGGCGCACCAAGAAGGCTATAGCCGAGACCGAAAGCGACGATGCTAATCTATTTAGCGCGGCAACCGATACCGAAGAGGCTCCGAAAGAAGAAAAGCCGAAGCGTCGCGTATCGACCAAGAAATCTGAAGCCCAAGAAGACGCATCATGACTGCGGAAGATATTGATGCCTCAAAAGCTCCGTTGATGGAGCATCTTATCGAGCTGCGCGCGCGGCTGATTAAATCGCTCATTGCTTTTTTCGTGATGTTCTTTTTGAGCTTTTTATTCGCCAAGCAAATCTATAATATTCTCATTTTTCCCTATGTGCTTGCCGCTGGTGACGTTTCGCAAGTGAAGCTCATCTACACGGCACCGCTGGAATATTTATTCACGCAAATCAAAATTGCCGTCTTTGGTGCCTCATTCTGCTCCTTTCCAGTGGTTGCAACGCAAATTTATAAGTTTGTGGCACCGGGACTTTATAAGAACGAAAAAGACGCTTTTATTCCTTATTTGATTGCAACGCCGGTTTTGTTCCTCGTGGGTGCATCGGTCGTGTTTTTCGTCGCGATGCCGATCGTGATGAAATATTCGATTGGTCAGCAGCAGCTTGACGTCGCGGGTGCCGCCTCGATCGAACTCTTGCCCAAGGTGAGCGAATATCTCTCGCTCATTATGACGCTGATTTTTGCGTTCGGCATCACCTTTCAGCTGCCGGTTGTTTTAACGCTTTTAGCAAGGGCGGGCTTTATTGATGCGCAGTTTTTGCGCGATAAACGTCGCTACGCGATTGTTTTGGTGTTTGTTGCGGCTGCGATTTTGACGCCGCCCGATGTGATCAGTCAGATGTCGCTCGCGATCCCGACGCTGCTTTTATACGAAGCCTCTATCTTCGCCGTACTCGTCGTTGAAAAACAACGGGCGAAGGCAGAAGCCGAGCGAGACGCTGAATAGCCAGTTTTCTATAGGATTTTAGAATAGTTAGACGAGAAATTTCATGTACGATATCCGCTGGATCCGCGAAAACGCTGAGCGTTTTGACCTAGGTTTAAGCCATCGCGGTGCCGCGCCATTATCGGCGCTGCTTTTGGCTAAGGATGATCAGCGGCGTGCAGCCATTGCTGCATCGCAAGCAACCCAAGAGCGCCGCAATTCACTCTCGAAAGAAATCGGGCAGGCGATGGCAGCCAAGGATCAGGCGCGCGCTGATCAGTTGAAGGTTGAAGTAGCCGCACTGAAGGACAAGCTTGCGGAAGCCGAGGCGCTCGAAAAGCAAATGATCGCCGAGCTTGATGCCGAATTGGCAGCTATTCCCAATACGCCGTTAGAGACAGTCCCCGTTGGCAGCGATGAACACGGCAATCTCTTAACCCGCCAATGGGGTCAACCGAAAAAATTCGCATTTGAACCCAAGCAGCATTTCGACATTGGTGAAGCACTTGGCCTCATGGATTTTGAGGCGGCTGCAAAAATGTCAGGCGCGCGGTTTGTCGTGAATAAAGGCCAATTGGCGCGTCTTGAACGCGCGATTGGGCAATTCATGCTTGATTTGCATACGAGCGAGAATGGCTATTTAGAGGTTAATCCTCCTTTGCTCGTTAAAGACAATGCGATGTTTGGCACCGGTCAATTGCCGAAATTCGCCGATGATCTTTTCCGGGCTTTACCTGATTATTGGCTTATTCCTACGGCGGAAGTCTCGCTCACCAATCTTGTTCGTGAAGAGATTGTTGAGGAAAAAGTGCTACCCATGCGGCTAACCGCACTTACCCATTGTTTCCGCGCCGAAGCGGGGTCTGCTGGCCGTGATACGCGGGGCATGATCCGCCAGCATCAATTCCAAAAGGTCGAATTGGTGACGATTGCCACGCCTGAGCAATCGGAAGCCGAGCATGAACATATGACCCGCTCGGCTGAAAAGGTTCTACAAAAGCTTGGTCTGCCTTATCGGGTTATGACGTTGTGTACCGGCGACATGGGCTTTGGTTCGCAAAAGACCTACGATATCGAGGTCTGGTTGCCGGGGCAGGACATGTATCGCGAGATTTCGTCGTGCTCAGTCTGTGGTGATTTTCAGGCTCGCCGGATGAATGCGCGCTTTAAATCTGCTGACGGCAAGGGAAACCGTTTTGTGCACACGCTTAACGGATCAGGCCTCGCGGTTGGTCGGACGCTTGTTGCAATCCTAGAAAATTATCAGAATCAAGACGGTTCTGTCACAATTCCGGAGGCGTTGCTGCCTTATATGGGCGGCATCACGAAAATAGAAAAAGCAGTTTGAAATGCGTATTTTGGTCACGAATGACGATGGAATTCACGCTCCCGGATTAGCCATTTGCGAGGCTATCGCGCGTACGCTTTCGGACGATGTCTGGATTGTAGCGCCTGAAACAGATCAATCGGGTGTCGCGCACTCCCTATCGCTGAATGATCCGCTCCGCCTTCGTCAATCGGGACCGCAGCGTTACGCCGTTCGTGGCACGCCGACCGATTGCGTTATTATGGCAGTCCGCCATGTGTTGGACCGAAAGCCTGACCTTATTCTTTCAGGCGTTAATCGCGGGCAAAATGTTGCAGAAGATGTCACCTATTCGGGAACCGTTGCGGCGGCGATTGAGGGCACGATTTTGGGTGTTCCATCCATCGCTCTCTCGCAGTGCTACGGGCCTGAAACAGTAAAATCGCTACATTGGAATTGTGCCGAAACGTTAGCGCCTGAGATAATCCGCAAGGTTTTAAAAGAAGGCATTCCGCCGAATATTCTGGTCAATATCAATTTCCCGAATTGCAAGCCGGAGGACGTGAACGGCACGAGCGTTTCGGTTCAGGGGCAGCGTCAGCAAGATTTATTGCGGATTGACGAACGCTTCGATGGTCGGGGCAACCCTTATTATTGGATTGCATTCGCCCGCGGAAAATCGGTGCCCGGTCACGGGACCGATCTTGAAGCGATTGCCGATCACCGCGTATCCGTCACGCCACTTCGGCTTGATCTGACCGATGAGCCGACGCTGACGCGTTACGCGCAAATTTTTTAAAAGGGCTGATGCGTGACTGCCTCACTGCAAAATGCCGAAGCAAAAATGTCTTTTCTTTTGGGGCTACGGACGAGTGGGCTGCTGGATACTGCGAGTTTGAAGGCGTTTGAGCGCGTTTCCCGTTTGGATTTTGTCGGTCATCAATATGCCGACCTTGCGCTTGAAGATGTGGCGCTCCCCATCGCTTGCGGGCAAACGCAAACGGCTCCTGGTTCAATTGCTCGTATGCTGGCAGCGCTTGAAACAACCTCTGGTGATCGGATTTTGGAGGTTGGTACCGGTTCAGGCTATACTGCGGCACTCTTAGGTCAAATCGGTTTGAGCGTTACTACCATGGAACGCTATCGGACCTTGGCCGAGGCAGCCAAGACGCGTTTCACTCGACTCGGCATCACCAATATTAGCGTAGTCCATTCTGACGGTTCGCGTGGGCTTGCCGAGGAAGGTCCTTTCGATCGAATCATTGTCCATGGTGCGGTAGAGGGTGATGTTGATCCATTGATTGAACAATTAACGCCGGGTGGTGTGCTTGTTGGCGTCTTACGCGTAAGCCATGTTGCAGAGCTGACGCGCTGGCGCCGCCCAGAAGGAGGCCGTTCCGTTGAAATTGATCACTTCGGACGCCTTGATATGCCGCTCTTAGCGATGGGATTATCCGAAGCCCTCTGAGGCTTAAATTTACCTCACTTTATCCAAAGAAAGAACTTCTTAACCTAAACAGAGGTTTAATGCCTTTGTGAACGCGAGTCGTTTTCTCGCTTTGTTTTGGAGGTCGCCCGTGTATTCGAAGTCCGCATTGCGCTTTCTATCTACCTGCGGTCTTTGCGTTTTACTGACTGGTTGCGGAACGGATATTATCCGCGTGTCAGATAAATCGCCCGTACCAAATCCATTTGCGGGATCGGCACGGTTTGATCCGCCAACGACTGGTTCGCTGTCGTCTCCACCATCGACGAACGTGGCGACGGGCGGAGATGTTATCGCAACGCCTTCAGCGCCTATTAGCAACGGTTCGATTGCCTCTGCTCCGATTGATGCGCCTGCAGGTTCGAATGCGAACATGGGAACAGGTCAAAGCGCTTTGAAGCCTTTGGCGACAACCACGATTTCACAACCGTCAGCGCAACAACCTAACAAGAAGATTGCCGCACTTTCTGTTGAACCAACGCCAAGCGTGACGGCGCCACAAAACAGCAAATCGGTTCCGGCTGCATCAGGTAACGGTAAATGGGTTGCCCAAGGTGGCACCGAGGTTACGCTCGGCAATGGCGAGACCATTGCAACACTTGCGAGCCGTTATGGTGTGCCAGAAGATGCGATCCGTGGCGCGAATGGTTTAACCGCAAAGGCTAAGCCGCCGCATGGTGCAAAGATTATTATTCCGGTTTTTGTTGGCGAAGGTGGTTTGACCGCCAGCAAGGTGAAGCCGGAAGCGGCAAAGGCAGCAGCTTTGGTTACAACGACGCCTGCGGTTGCGGATCCGGCTCCGTTAAAAGCCAATGCTAAAAAGGCTGATGCCGCTAAGGTTGCAGCACCGGCGCAGGCTGCAAGTCCTGCTCAGGTTGCTTCGCTTGATAATTCGACGCCAGCTGGTGCCGCACCGGCAGAAACGGCAAAGGCTGTTGCAGAAGCGGGCTTTCGTTGGCCAGCGCGCGGACGGGTTATACAAGGGTTCGGCGATAAGAACGGCGTAAAGAGCACGGGTATCAATATTTCATTGCCACAGGGCACGCCGATTAAAGCGGCCGAGGCTGGCGTTGTTGCTTATGCCGGAAGTGAAGTGAAGGGCTTTGGCAATCTCGTCATGATCCGCCATTCGGATGGTTGGGTCTCGGTCTATGGCAATGCGAGCGAGATTAAGGTTAAGCGTGGTGATGAAATCAAGCGCGGCCAAGTTATCGCTTTGTCTGGTCAGTCGGGTGACGTGTCAGCGCCGCAACTTCATTTTGAATTGCGTAAAGGTTCAGTCCCGGTTGATCCGGTTGAGCATCTAAGTGACGACTAAGATCTTTTTTATGATCTCTTAAAAGGTGGCCGATTGGCCACCTTTTTTAATTCAGATGAATGCCGAGGCGTCCGGCTAAATCTTGAATATATTGATAGGCTGTGCGGCCCGAACGTGATCCGCGCGTTGTAGACCATTCCAGACTCTCATGCTCAATCTGCGCGTTGTCGGTTTTAATGCCGTAATGTTGCGCATAGCCTCTGACCATTTCCAAATATTCGTCTTGGCTGCATTTATGAAATCCAAGCCAAAGGCCGAACCGGTCGGATAGCGATACTTTTTCCTCAATTGCCTCGCCGGGATTAATGGCGGTTCCGCGTTCATTGTCCATCATATCGCGCGGCAGGAGATGGCGACGGTTCGAGGTTGCGTAAAATATAACGTTTTCCGGGCGGCCTTCGATGCCACCTTCAAGAACGGCTTTGAGCGATTTATAGGATGTATCATTCGCGTCGAAGGAGAGATCGTCACAAAATACGATAAAGCGACAATCGGCATCGCGCATAATCGCCATTAAAGCGGGCAGGCTTTCGATATCCTCGCGATGAATTTCGATGAGTTTTAGTGGTTTGACGCCCGGTGTATTGCGCAGCTTTGCGAGCGCTGATGCGTGAGCGGCTTTGACGAGGGAGGATTTACCCATCCCGCGCGCGCCCCATAAAAGCGCGTTATTGGCGGGAAGCCCACGGGCAAACCGCTCGGTATTTTCGTTGAGTTGATCGCGGACTCGATCAATGCCGCGCAAGAGTTCCATTTCGACCCGGTTGACACGCGGGACCGGTGAAAGCCAACCACCATCCGCATGCCATACAAACGCGTCAGCCATCGCAAGATTGGTGAAGGGGCGCGGTTCAGGCGCCATTCGCTCAAGCGCATCGGCGATTCGCTTCAAATTGGTGGAAATTTCATCTGGCAGGGTAAAGGGCTGGGACGACATGAGGGCGCTTACTCGATGAATGACGACATCTTTTCCATAACGGCGAAACTGGGCAACGTCCATAAGCGTTAAATTGACACTCATCGTGTGCTTTGATTTGCAATCCGCCGCTGTCTGGCTATAGTCCCGACCGAAAGTTGGGGGCCATGGGGTTTCATGGTGCGGCCCGCTATTGAGATTTGATCGGAGGTTTCTGACGTGATTACGCCCGCCTATGCGCAAAGTGCATCCGCCCTCGGGGGCTCGGATATGCTCATTCAGATCATCCCGTTCGTTCTTATTTTTATCATCATGTATTTCTTGATGATCCGTCCGCAGCAAAAGCGGCAAAAGGAACATCAGGAAATGATCAAAAATGTTCGCCGTGGCGATCAGATCGTGATGAGCGGCGGGCTTATCGGTAAGGTCGTTAAGGTGACGGACGATAACGAACTCGAACTTGAAATTGCCGACAATGTCCGGGTGCGGGTTTCGCGCTCTGCCATCGCCGACGTCCGCAGCAAGGGCGAACCGGTCAAATCCTGACCATTCTCGGATAGAGCGACAAGACTCATGCTACGTTATTCTCGCGGCAAGATAGCTGCCATTCTGCTTTTAGCCTTCGCAGGCTTTTATTTTGCCGCGCCGAGCTTGATGTCGCCTGAGTTGCGCGCATCAATCCGCGCCAATGCGCCGAGCTTTGTCCCGGCTTGGCTGATCCCGAGTCAGGCGATTGTGCTTGGTCTTGACCTTCAGGGCGGCTCGCATGTGTTACTCGAAGTCGACAGTGCTGCGGTTGTAAAGACGCAGATTAATACGCTGCGTGACGATATGCGCCGCGTGCTGCGGGATGAAAAGGTGGCCCTTGCTGGCGGCATTGCCGTTTTACCGCGCGGGGTTACGGTTCGCATTGCAGATGCCAATGAGCGTGCTCGTGTTTTGCCGAAGCTTAAAGAGCTCGCGAGCACTGGATCTGCCGTTAATTTGATCCGTGGTGCTGCGCCTTCTTTGATTGAGTTTTCGGAACAGCCGGATGGTTTGATCACGCTGACGGTAACCGACGAAGGCATTTCCGAAAAAGTGCGTAAGGCAATCGATCAGGCCATCGAAGTTTTACGCCGCCGTATCGACGCGTTGGGCACGACTGAACCTAATATCCAGAGGCAAGGTGTGGACCGTATCTTGGTTCAGGTTCCGGGCTTGCAGGATCCAAAGCGCCTGAAGGATATTTTGGGTACGACCGCGCAGCTTGAGTTCCGTATGGTTGCGGATTCTGGCGCGGCTTCGGGCGATGTAGAAATGCTTCCTCAGGTTGAGGACGGCGGAGGGCAGTTGCCGATTGAAAAACGGGTCATTGTGCAGGGCGAGGATCTGATCGACGCGCAACCTGGTTTCGATAGCCGCAACTCCGAGCCTATCGTCAATTTCAAATTCAACATCCGCGGCGCGCAGCGTTTCGGGCAGGCGACGACTGAATCGGTTGGCCGTTCTCTCGCCATTGTGCTTGATCGCAAGGTCATTTCGGCGCCGCGCATTCAATCGCCAATTACGGGCGGACAGGGGCAGATTTCAGGTCGCTTCACGGTTGAGGCCGCTAATAATCTTGCCATTCTACTGCGTGCGGGTGCATTGCCGGCGCCGCTAACCATTGTCGAAGAACGCACCGTTGGTCCGGGTCTTGGACAGGATTCGATCAATGCCGGAAAAATTGCGTCTTATGTTGCCGCCATTTTAGTCGTTGGGTTCATGTTCGCGACCTATGGCCTGTTTGGCTTCTTTGCCAATATCGCGCTTGCCATTCACGTGGTGCTGATTTTTGCGATGATGTCTCTGATTGGTACGACGCTGACGTTGCCGGGTATTGCGGGCATTGTATTGACCATTGGAACGGCGGTTGACTCCAACGTGCTGATTTATGAGCGCATTCGGGAAGAGGCGCGGCAGGGACGCAGTCTTGTAGCATCCCTAGATGCTGGCTTTACGCGTGCGTTTGCAACGATCATCGACTCGAATGTTACGATGTTTATCGCGGCCGCAATCTTGTTTTTCTTAGGCTCGGGTCCGGTACGTGGCTTTGCCGTCACGATGGTGTTTGGTATCGTTACGACGGTTGTCACCGCTGTAACCATGACGCGGATGATGATCGCGCTGTGGTATACGCGGTCTCGCCCGCAAAAAATGCCGTTCTGAGGAGATAGATCGCGATGAAACTTCTCAGGATTATCCCGGACGATACGAAATTCGGCTTCATGAATTTCCGGAACATCAGCTTTCCGGTTTCGGCTTTGTTATCCGTTATTTCGGTCGTTGCGTTTTTGATGATTGGCCTCAATTTTGGCATTGATTTTACCGGCGGTACACTCATCGAGATGAAAGCCATCTCAAACCATGCCGATATTGCTAAGGTTCGCTCCTCGACGGCCGCGCTCAATTTGGGCGATGTTGAAGTTCAAGAATTCGGCAATCAGGGCGAAGTGTCATTGCGCTTTGGTTTGCAGCCGGGTGGCGATAAGGGCCAACAGGCGGTTGTCGAACATGTTCGCTCAGTGTTTAGCGCGGATTATGAATTCCGCCGGGTCGAAGTTGTCGGCCCTCGCGTTTCGGGCGAGTTGGTTCAATCGGGTATTTTAGGCGTTGTGTTGTCTATCTTGGCCGTGCTCGTTTATTTGTGGTTTCGGTTCGAATGGCAATTTGCGGTCGGCGCCGTCATCGCAACCTTGCATGACCTTGTTCTGACACTCGGCTTTTTCTCTGTCACGCAGATCGAGTTCAATATGACGTCGATCGCGGCTATTTTGACGATTGTTGGCTACTCGCTGAACGATACCGTTGTCGTGTTTGACCGTATTCGTGAATTGCTTCGCAAATATAAGCGTATGCCGATTTCGGAATTGTTGGATCTATCGATCAATACGACTTTGTCGCGAACCGTCATGACTTCGGTAACGACATCGCTTGCGCTTTTAGCGCTGGTTCTGTTTGGCGGTTCGGTGATCAAGAGCTTCTCCTATGCGATGATTTTTGGTGTTGTGATCGGCACCTATTCATCGATTTTCATCGCGGCCCCTGTGTTGATCTATCTCGGCGCACGCATTGCAGCTGAGGCGAGCGAGACAGAACTGCCGGTCGACGAAGCGGCGCAGAAGGCAAAATGAGTGATGCCCGTTATGAGGGCTTCGTACCGGGCCGGCATTTATTAGATGCCGTGGGTAATGGTGGGTTTCGCTTTGCGGATATGTCGCATCGCGGTTCCATCATGATCGTGCCATCGGGCATTCATGCTTGGACGGTTCGCTCGATAGATCAATTAACGACTGTTTCATTTGATCCGGTTTTTACTGAAGCAAAAGACATCGATCTCTTGCTGTTCGGAACGGGGATTAACCCAGCCTATATCGATGAAAAAATCCGTTGGCGGTTTAAAGAGTTTAAAATTGGTCTCGATGCGATGACCACAACGGCGGCGGCACGGACCTATAATGTCTTGATGAATGAAGGCAGGCGCGTGGCCGCCGCACTGATTGCAATCGATTAAATTATGGATAAAGCATCAGGAGCGGATTTTTGCCTCGAGAGCCTTAAACAGGCCGACCCTGAACGTTTTTTTACCTGTTTGTTTGCGCCCTCGGAATTTCGATCTGCGCTAGCCGCGCTGTATGCGTTCAATCTCGACATCGTGCGCACCCGTGAGATTGTTTCCGAACCCATGATTGGCGAGATTCGCCTACAATGGTGGCGCGATGCCTTGAGTGGAAAAGGCGAGGGGGATGTCGCATCCCATCCCATTGCAGGACCTCTCCTCGACGCCATCTCAAAATATCATCTGCCTTCCCATGCGCTGATCAACCTGATCGATGCGCGCGTGTTTGATCTTTATGATGATCCGATGCCGAGTTTGAACGATCTTGAAGCCTATTGCGGGGAAACATCTTCCGCTTTGTTTCAGCTCTCGCTCTTTATTTTATCAAATGGAAAAGCCGTTTCAGCCGCAGATCTTTGCGGGCATGCCGGTGTTGCGTTCGGAATGATGTCTATCTTGAAAGCCTTGCCTTGGCATTCAGCGCGTGGTCAGGTTTATGTTCCGCGCGACATTCTCGAGCGTCATCATATTACCGCTGATGATATAAGGCGGCGCGAGTTAACGCCTGCAATAAGCGCCGCTCTTAGCGAGATGCGGACGTTGGTTCGCCAACATTTGGATCAGGTGAGGCACCATGTGAAAGCCTTATCGCCCGAACTCGTTCCAGCATTCCTATCATTGACCAGTATTGAGCCTGTTTTGCGAGCGATGGACAAGCCAAACTATGATCCGTTTAAGTCGGTCATCGAACCTTCAAGACTGGCGCTGATCTACCGCTATTGGCGCGCCTCTCGCACCAAACTCATTTAGACTTAATGTGCGGATGATTTAATCCAATTATCCATATCCAACGCGGCACGTGCAATTAGCGCCCGTTTTCTGGCGACTGATTTTTCGGTTCCTTTAAGCCGTTTGCCATTCGCGTCATTTTTATCGAAGGCTACAGGTGGGAAGAGGCCGAAATTGACATTCATCGGCTGGAATGAGGGCGGACCAGCATCAATTGTTTCAATATGCCCGCCGGTTATGTGATTGATCAATGCGCCGAGCGCTGTTGTTGGCGGGAAGGGCGATAACTCATGCCCATGGGCTTCGGCAGCCGTAAAACGCCCAGCCGCTAAGCCGATTGCCGCGCTTTCGACATAGCCCTCGCATCCGGTAATTTGGCCGGCGAAACGAAGTCGAGGCAGTTCATTGAGCTGAAGGGTTGGGTCGAGCAACCGTGGTGAGTTTAAATAGGTATTGCGATGCAGCCCGCCGAGCCGCGCGAATTCGGCTTGTTGCAGGCCGGGTATCATCCGCAAGACCTTGGCCTGTTCGCCATATTTCAATTTGGTTTGGAAACCGACAATATTATAGAGCGTTCCCAACGCGTTATCCTGCCTAAGTTGAACAATCGCATAAGGTTTGACGGTCGGATTTCTTGGGTTTGTAAGGCCCACGGGCTTCATAGGGCCATGGCGCAAGGTCTCGCGGCCGCGTGCGGCCATGATTTCGATTGGTAGGCAGCCATCAAAATAGGGCGTGCCTTCCCATTCCTTGAAATCCGTCTTTTCGCCAACAAGCAAAGCGTCGACAAAAGCGTCATATTCGGCACGATCCATCGGACAATTGATGTAATCCGCGCCATTACCGCCGGGACCAACTTTATCGTAGCGGCTTTGAAACCAAGCAATATCCATATCGATGGTTTCGGCGTGAACGATTGGCGCAATGGCGTCAAAAAAAGCGAGTTGGCTCTCGCCTGTAACACCCCGAACCGCTTCAGCCAGGGCAGGCGAGGTTAGCGGGCCAGTGGCGATAATCACACGTCCCCATTCTTCTGGGGGAAGACCGGCAACTTCCTCGCGCTCAATTGAAATAAGAGGATGGGTTTCAAGCACCTTGGTAACGGTGTTCGAAAAGCCGTCGCGATCAACGGCTAACGCGCCACCCGCCGGCACCTGATTGGCATCGGCCGCTTGCATGATGAGCGAACCGAGTTTGCGCATTTCGGCATGAAGCAGACCTACAGCATTAGTGGATGCTTCATCCGATCGAAAGGAGTTGGAGCAGACGAGTTCCGCCAAACCTTCGGTCTTGTGCGCATCCGTTTTGCGGGTTGGGCGCATTTCATGAAGGATAACCGGAACGCCGCTCTGAGCAAGTTGCCAAGCTGCTTCTGATCCGGCCAAACCGCCGCCGATAATATGAATAGGTTTCGTGTTCATCATGCGCCGGACCATAGGCCGCGTCGTTATCTCGCTGCAAGATGATTTGATAAACAAAAAACGCCCGCCGGGAGGGGGCGGGCGTTTTATGAAAGCGGAGAAATGGAACCCGCTTACCGCTCAGACGGAGGGAGAACCGCTGAGCTTAGAGACAATTAGCGGGCAACCGAACGCTTGGCCACGAAGCGAATATCGCTGCGCGAAATGCCGAGATCGTTAAGATCACGATCACTGAGCGAAGAAAGCTCGCGGATCGTGTTGCGGATGCGGGCCCAACGGCGGAGATTGTTCTTCAAGGTCGAAATCGTAAGCATGACATTATCCTTTTACAGTGATTGTTGGCCTCAAGACCGCCTCGCGGTCACGTCCAACCAAATTTGTTGCACTGCATATAAGATGGATAATGTGGTCTAGCCAGAGGAAGAATGAGGGCACTGATATGCGTTTTTAGCATACCAACGTTAATTTTAGACTAATGTCATCCAATTTTCACATAGTTGCCACTATTCCGCCGCAATTCCCCGCCGCGTTTTCTTGTGCACTGCAGCAGGACGGCGCTTCATCACATCTTTGAGGAATCGTGCTGTGTGGCCGGCACCGGACTTGATCACATCCTCCGGCGTTCCTTGAGCCACGATCATTCCGCCGCCATCGCCACCCTCTGGTCCCATATCGATAATCCAGTCGGCGGTTTTGATGACTTCAAGATTATGTTCAATGACGAGAACGGTATTTCCTTGATCGACAAGCTCATGCAACACTTCCAAGAGCTTGGAGACATCATGGAAATGGAGGCCAGTCGTCGGCTCGTCGAGGATGTAAAGGGTACGACCTGTCGCGCGCCGCGATAATTCTTTTGAGAGCTTGACGCGCTGCGCCTCACCGCCAGACAGGGTCGTAGCTTGCTGGCCTACTTTGACATAATCGAGACCGACACGCGCCAAAGTTTCCATTTTCTCCCGAATGGATGGTACCGCTTTAAACAGTAGTGCGGCTTCCTCAACGGTCATATCGAGCACATCGGCGATGGATTTATCGCGGAATTTTACCTCCAGCGTCTCACGGTCATAGCGTTTGCCTTTGCAGACATCGCAGGTGACATAGACGTCGGGTAAGAAATGCATCTCGATTTTGATGACGCCGTCGCCCTGACAGGCCTCACAGCGTCCGCCTTTCACGTTGAACGAGAAACGGCCCGGCTGATAGCCGCGCGCCTTTGCCTCCGGCAAGCCGGCGAACCATTCGCGGATTGGCGTAAACGCCCCCGTATAGGTGGCGGGGTTTGACCGCGGCGTCCGCCCGATGGGGGATTGGTCGATATCGATCACCTTATCGAGATGCTCGAGTCCCTCAATCCGATCAAAGGGTGCGGGCTGCTCAAAGGCACCGATCAAACGCCGAGCAACCGCGCGATAAAGCGTATCAATGACAAGGGTCGATTTGCCGCCGCCGGACACACCGGTAATACATGTGAAGGTGCCGAGCGGAATTTCCGCCGTAACATTCTTCAAATTATTGCCCTTGGCGCCGACCAGTTTCAGCATCCGGCCTTTTTGCGGCTTACGACGCTTTTCGGGCATGCTGACGCCCATCTCACCATTGAGATATTTTCCGGTCAGCGATTTTGGATCGGCCAGAATATCCTTGGGCTGGCCCTCCGAGACGATCTGACCGCCGTGGATACCGGCACCCGGACCGACATCGACGACCCAATCGGCCTCTAAAATGGCGTCTTCGTCGTGCTCTACCACGATCACGGTATTGCCGAGATCACGGAGCCGCTTGAGTGTGCTCAATAGACGTTCATTGTCACGCTGGTGCAGGCCAATTGAAGGCTCATCGAGCACGTAAAGGACACCTGACAGACCCGAGCCGATTTGCGAAGCCAAACGAATGCGTTGGCTCTCACCGCCTGAAAGCGTGCCGGAATTACGCGAAAGAGTGAGATAATCGAGACCAACATCGAGCAAGAAGGTCAAACGGTCGCGAATTTCCTTCAATATGCGGCCTGCAATTTCATTCTGCTTGTCGGTCATCTGCTTTGGCAAAGCACCAAACCAGTGATGTGCATCTCTGACCGAGAAGGCCGCGACGTTGGCAATATGTAACCCGTCGAGTTTGACTGCCAAGGCTTCGGGCTTCAGACGAAAGCCTTTACAGGTCGAGCAGGGGGTCGCCGACATATAGCGGCCAATTTCTTCCCGCGCCCAGTCGCTATCGGTTTCTTTCCAGCGGCGTTCTAAGTTCGGAACGACGCCTTCAAACGGCTTATGGACCTTGTAGGCACGCGAGCCGTCATCATAGGAGAACTTGACGGCTTCTTCTCCCGTTCCGAATAAAATCGCCTTTTTCGCCTTTTCGGGCAAATCGGCGAAGCGCTGCGTCATTTTATAACCAAAATGCATGCCTAGCGCCTGTAAGGTCTGATTGTAATAAGGCGAAGACGACTTCGCCCAAGGCGCAATGGCACCTGCTTTCATCGTAAGCGTTTCATCAGGCACAACGAGGGCAGGATCGACCCGCATCTCATGCCCTAACCCATCGCAAGCTGGGCAGGCACCAAATGGGTTGTTGAAGGAAAAAAGCCGCGGCTCGATCTCAGGGATGGTAAAGCCAGAGACCGGGCAGGCGAATTTTTGTGAGAAAGTAATCCGTTTCGCCTCGCCCTTTGCATCTTTCTCATCGGCAAATTCAATAACCGCGATGCCATCGGCCAATTCCAGAATGGTTTCAAAGCTTTCGGCGAGGCGAGCGCCAATATCGGAACGCACGACAATACGATCGACGACGATTTCGATATCGTGCTTCAGCTTTTTATCGAGAACAGGTGCTTCTGGAATTTCGTAGAATTTGCCATCGATCTTCACGCGCTGAAAGCCGCGCTTCTGAAACTCGGCTAATTCCTTGCGGTACTCGCCCTTACGTCCGCGAACGACGGGAGCTAACAGAAAAAGACGTGTTTTTTCCGGTAGCGCCAATATCCGATCAACCATTTGCTGAACGGTTTGGCTCTCGATTGGCAGGCCTGTGGCGGGCGAATAAGGTATCCCGGCGCGTGCAAAAAGCAGACGCATATAGTCGTAAATCTCGGTAACGGTCGCAACCGTCGAGCGCGGATTTTTAGATGTTGTCTTCTGCTCGATGGAAATGGCGGGCGAGAGGCCATCAATCTGATCGACATCGGGCTTCTGCATCATTTCTAGGAATTGCCGGGCATAGGCGGAAAGTGACTCCACATAACGCCGCTGGCCCTCGGCATAGATTGTATCAAAAGCGAGCGAGGATTTTCCCGACCCCGAAAGCCCCGTGAACACCACCAAACGATCCTTCGGGATCGTCAGATCGACATTTTTGAGATTATGCTCGCGGGCCCCGCGTATCGTGATGACCCGACCATCCCGTCCGGTTGGGACAGCCTTGTCGAAGAGCGCGTCGAGCTTTGCCATGGGCCTTTAATCCTTCGATATAAGGGAAGCGCATTACCTAATGCTGCGTGGGTGAAAACGCCATGCTTTCCGTAAAATGTTCGGTTGACTTACGCATGATAATCGTTTTGGATGAGAACATAAAGCGAACATTAGATCGCCTTGTGTGGATAACGCATGCAGTCGGGAAGTAATTTCGAATGCTTGCGGTATGGTCCGCGCATAAAATAAGTTCTGATCGAAGGAGAGCGGATATGTCAGGCAGCGTGAACAAGGTTATTTTGGTTGGTAATGTTGGTCGTGATCCCGAAATCCGCCGTCTTGGTTCAGGCGAACCCGTTTGCAATTTCAGTCTCGCGACATCGGAAACTTGGCGCGACAAGGCAACGGGCGAGCGCAAAGAGCGCACCGAATGGCATAATATCGTTATTTTTAACGAGAATTTGGCCAAAATTGCCGAACAATATTTAAAAAAGGGCTCGAAGGTTTATCTGGAAGGCTCGCTTCAAACCCGGAAATTTACCGATAAGAACGGTGCCGAGCGGCAGGCGACCGAAGTCGTGTTGCAGCGTTACCGGGGTGAAATGACCCTGTTAGACGGAAGGTCGGGCCCATCATCCGATATGGGTGAGGGGGGTGGCTCGGTAAGTTACGGTGGCGGAAGTTCGGCGGGCTCGCGTCCAGCGATGACGGCACCCGGCGGACGTAGCGATCTGGATGACGACATTCCGTTTTAATTGTTTCGCCAATTTCTAGCCGGCGACTGCAAAAATTGACGATAGTATGAATCCATATAAAAGTTCCTTCGTTTTAATAGGCCCGAACAGAAAATGGGGCCTTTCATCGGGGGAACATCACTATGTCTATCGCAGCTAGCGGCGCAAAGAAGCCGCTGTTTCAGCGTCTGTATGTTCAGGTTTTAGTTGCCGTTGCGTTGGGTATTGTCGTTGGCTGGCTGTCGCCAGAATTTGCCAAAAATGACTGGATTAAAGGCCTCGGTGATGGGTTCGTGAAGCTCATCAAGATGGTCATCGCTCCGATCATCTTTTGCACCGTTGTTTCGGGAATTGCGCATATTTCGGATGCACGAAAGGTTGGGCGGGTAGGCGTTAAGGCGCTTGTCTATTTCGAAATTGTGTCGACCTTCGCGCTGATTATTGGCCTTTTGGTCGCCAATATTGTGCAGCCGGGCGCGGGCTTTTCGGGCAAACCCGATGCCAATGCTGTCGCGGGCTTCTTAAAGCAAGCGGGAGAAATGAAGGCGTCTGATTTCGTCCTCAATATTATCCCTGACAGCGTCGTTGGCGCTTTTGCCAAGGGTGATGTGCTGCAAGTTCTCCTCTTTGCCGTTCTGTTCGGTTTTTCTCTGATGGCGTTAGGCGAGAAGGGCCACTCGGTTCGTCGGCTCGTGGACGATATGGCCCATGCCGTTTTCGGCGTTATTGCCATCATCGTTAAAGCCGCACCCATTGGCGCTTTCGGCGCGATGGCCTTTACGATTGGACGCTATGGGCCGCAGGCCTTGGGCAATCTTGCAGGCCTCATTGCCACCTTCTACCTGACAGCGTTCCTTTTTGTGGTTGTTGTTTTGGGGATTATTGCCCGTATTGCCGGGTTCTCGATCTTCAAATTCATCGCCTATATTAAGGACGAATTGCTGATCGTGCTTGGAACCAGCTCGTCGGAATCGGCCTTACCGCAATTGATGGAAAAGCTCGAGCGGCTTGGCTGCTCGAAGCCAGTTGTTGGCCTTGTCGTTCCGACGGGGTATTCGTTTAACCTCGACGGCACCAACATCTATATGACGCTTGCCACTTTGTTTATCGCGCAGGCGCTCAACGTACCACTTAGCTTTAATGAGCAGCTGATCATTCTGGGCGTCGCGATGCTGACCTCAAAGGGCGCCAGCGGTATCACAGGTGCGGGATTTATCACCTTAGCGGCCACTTTGGCTGCCATTCGGCCGGAATTGGTGCCTGGAATGGCGATCGTGCTTGGGATTGATAAATTCATGAGCGAGTGCCGCGCTTTAACCAATCTGACAGGCAATGGCGTTGCTTGTGTTGTGGTTTCTTGGTGGGAAGGTGAGCTTGACCGCGCCAAGCTTACCCGCGGCTTGAACCGAGAAATCGACCCATCGGACGTTCAGACGGCGATCACAACCGGCTAAGGCCCTAAAAATCGTTATTTTCTAACGAATTGAAGCATTTGGCGGCATCTGACACAATCGGGTGCCGTCATTTTTAATCTCTCCGCCTAACCATATGAAAAATCTTTGAATTCACCTAGTGGATGAGGGGTTTTTAACGATAGTGCCAGCGATCGGAATCGGCTAGAAAAACGACAGTGATTCTGCCCGTTTTTTGCGAGTCTGCATTTTGTCCGATAAGACCCCAACGCCTCCGGTACCCGTTCCGCAAGATATTCGTCCGGTTTCCATCACCGACGAGATGCGCCGTTCCTACCTCGATTATGCGATGAGCGTCATCGTTTCGCGTGCGTTGCCCGATGCGCGCGATGGTTTGAAGCCGGTTCACCGCCGTATTCTCTATTCGATGATCGAAAACGGCTACACGCCGGATAAGCCCTACCGCAAATCGGCCCGCGTCGTTGGTGACGTGATCGGTAAATACCATCCGCATGGTGACCAATCGATCTATGACGCGCTCGTCCGTATGGCGCAGAATTTCTCGATGCGTCTGCCTTTGATCGATGGGCAGGGCAATTTCGGTTCTGTTGACGGCGATCCAGCCGCGGCGATGCGTTATACCGAGGTGCGGCTTGAGAAGGCCGCCATGTCGATCGTCAATGATCTTGACGAAGACACGGTCGATTTCCAGCCAAACTACGATGGCAGCGAGCACGAGCCTGTCGTGTTGCCGGCCCGTTTCCCTAATCTCTTGGTGAATGGCGCAGGCGGTATTGCTGTTGGTATGGCCACCAATATTCCGCCGCATAATTTGGGCGAGGTGATTGATGCCTCGCTGGCCTATATCGCCGATCCGGCGATTTCGATCGATCAATTGATCGAGATTGTCCCAGGACCGGATTTTCCAACCGGAGGTACGATTTTGGGGCGTGGCGGTGTGCGCAACGCCTATCACACGGGCCGCGGGTCCGTCATGGTTCGGTGTAAAGCCTCGATCGAAGAGCTGCGGCAAGGTCGTGAGGCGATTATCATCACCGAAATTCCCTATCAGGTGAATAAATCGACCCTGATCGAGAAAATCGCGGAACTCGTTCGGGAAAAAAAGATCGAGGGTATTTCCGACCTTCGCGACGAGTCTGATCGTGATGGCATGCGAATCGTTATCGAACTGAAGCGCGACGCGGTTGGCGATGTTGTGCTTAATCAGCTATGGCGCTTCACGCAGCTTCAATCGAGCTTTGGCTGCAATATGGTGGCCTTGAATGGTGGCCGTCCGGAAGTCTTCACATTGCTCGATTTCATCCGCGCTTTCGTGGAATTCCGCGAGGAAGTTGTAACCCGCCGGACGAAATTCCGTCTTGGCAAGGCCCGCGACCGGTGCCATGTTTTGGTTGGTCTTGCGATTGCTGTCGCCAATATTGACGAAGTGATCCATTTGATCCGGACGGCGCCAGATCCGAATACCGCGCGTGAACAATTAATGACGCGCGAATGGCCGGCACGCGATATTGCGTCACTAATCGAGCTGATTGACGACCCACGGCATAAAGTTTCGCCCGAGGGCACGTATCGGCTTTCGGAAGCGCAGGCCCGTGCCATTTTGGAATTGCGTCTTGCACGCCTGACAGCGCTTGGTCGGGACGAAATTTCCGATGAGTTAAATACAATTGCTGCGGAAATCGCTGATTATCTCGATATTTTACGCTCGCGCGCCCGTGTGATGGGTATCATCTCAGACGAACTCGTCGAGGTAAAATCGGCTTATGCGACGCCGCGTCGTACCACCATTACCGAATGGGATGCGGATCTTGACGATGAGGATCTGATCCAGCGTCAGGATATGGTGGTTACCGTTTCGCATGCGGGCTATATCAAGCGCGTTCCGCTTTCGACCTATCGGGCGCAGCGTCGCGGGGGCAAAGGCCGCTCTGGCATGCAAACGCGTGATGAGGATTTTGTCTCGCGCCTCTTTGTTGCCTCAACGCATACGCCAATTCTGTTCTTCTCGTCGCTTGGGCAGGTTTATAAAGAAAAAGTCTGGCGCTTGCCGGAGGCCGCTCCAAACGCGCGCGGTAAGGCGCTAATTAATATGTTGCCGCTTGAAAAAGACGAGCGGATTACGACGATCATGCCGTTGCCCGAGAACGAGGAAGATTGGGATCGTTTGGATGTGATGTTTGCAACCGCGGACGGGAATGTCCGGCGTAATAAGCTGTCCGACTTCGTGACCATCAATCGGGCCGGTAAAATCGCGATGAAGCTCGATGAGGGCGATGCGATTGTCGACGTACAAATTTGCACGTCGGAGGACGACGTTCTTCTCACAACCGCGAATGGCCAATGTATCCGCTTCTCGGTTGATGAAGTACGCGTGTTTAAGGGACGCGATTCAACCGGCGTTCGCGGTATATCGCTTGCTAAGGACGATAAAGTTATCTCGATGTCGATCCTGCACCATGTCGACGCGACTGCGGATGAACGCTCGGCCTATATCAAGATGCGGCGCGCGATTGCGGGGGAAGTGGGCATCGAAGAGCCCGCCGATGAAGAGAACGTTTCCGACGCAGCGATTTCTCAGGAACGCTATGCGGAGCTCTCTGCTCGTGAGCAAGTTGTTTTGACCATCTCCGAAAATGGATATGGGAAGCGCAGCTCGGCGTATGAAATTCGTATCACAGGACGCGGCGGCAAGGGTATCGTTGCAATGGTCGTCAATGAGCGGAACGGCAAATTGGTTGCTTCGTTCCCTGTCGATCAATCGGATCAGATCATGCTCGTCACCGATGGCGGTCAATTGATCCGCTGCCCGGTCGACGGCATCCGTGTTGCGGGTCGCGGTACGCAAGGTGTCACCATTTTTGATACAGCCGAAGGTGAACACGTTGTCTCCGTCGAGCGTATCAGCGATGAGGGCCTTGAGGACGGCAATGCGGACGAGGCAACCGACGACGTGACGGAAGGCTGAGGCGAGGGGCGAACATGCCGGTCAAAACATTTCGAAAGGCATTCTATGCGGGCTCGTTTGACCCGGTAACGAATGGCCATGTCGATGTTTTGCGGCACGCCTGCCACTTAGCCGATCATTTGATTGTCGCTATTGGTGTCCATCCGGGTAAGGCGCCGTTGTTTTCAGCCGATGAGCGTGCGGCGATGATTCAAAAGGCATGTCGTCCCTTCACATCCTCTGAGGGTGCCGAGGTTGAAGTCATCACCTTTGACGGACTGGCGGTCGAGGCAGCCAAAGCACACGGCGCCACATTGCTTATTCGTGGCCTTCGGGATGGCACCGATCTCGATTATGAAATGCAGATGGCCGGTATGAACCAGTCGCTAGCGCCTGACATTCAAACCGTTTTTCTACCGTCTTCGCCGATGGTTCGCCCGATTACCGCCACTTTGGTCCGGCAAATTGCGATGATGGGTGGCGATGTCTCAGCTTTCGTTCCTGATTTTGTTGCTGCGGGCCTCGCTCAAAAGCTTAAATCATCACGCTAATCACCTGATTTTCCTATAATTTCGGAGTCTTGAATGTTTAAATCACTATGCCTTGCCTTGGTTCTTGCCTTGGGCGTTAGCTACGCACAAGCTGAGACCCTTGATCCTGCTAATACCGTCTATCTCGATACCAAAGATGGGCGTGTCGTTATTCAATTGCGGCCAGATTTGGCGCCAAAGCATGTCGCGCAGATTAAGACCCTCGTGAAACGCGGCTTTTATAACGGTATTGTTTTTCACCGTGTGATTGATGGCTTCATGGCCCAAACCGGCGATCCGACGGGTACCGGCATGGGTGGTTCTGACTTGCCCAATTTGCCGGCGGAATTCACGCCACAACCCTTTAACCGTGGCACGCTCGGCATGGCACGGTCGAATGACCCAAACTCGGCCAATTCGCAATTCTTTATTTGTTTCGGACCAGCTGCGTTTCTCAACGGAAAATATACGGTGTTCGGCGAAGTCGTTTCCGGTATGGAGTTCGTGGATAAAATTAAGCGCGGCGAGCCTGTGAAAAATCCCGACAAGATTATCAAAATGCAAATGATGGAAGACGCTAAGTAAAAGGAAGACGAGACGATGGCTAAAGAACCAGCAACAACTGAAAAGAAGCCAGCCGCTAAGAAGGCGACGGCAAAGAAAGCCGCCGCACCAAAAGCAGCTGCTCCAAAGAAAGAGTCAGCTGAAAAGAAAGCGGATGGCGTAGAACATCTCGTGCTTGAAACGACGAAGGGCACGGTCGTTATTAAATTCCGTCCGGATCTGGCGCCTAACCATGTCGCTCGTATTTCGGAATTGGCCAAGTCAAAATTCTATGACGGCGTGGTGTTTCATCGCGTCATTGATGGTTTTATGGCGCAAACGGGTGATCCGACAGGTACCGGCATGGGTGGATCGGGTCACAAGCTTAAGGCCGAGTTCAACGGCGAGCCGCATGTACGTGGCACTTGCTCCATGGCGCGTGCGCAAAATCCGGATTCTGGCGATAGCCAATTCTTTATTTGCTTCGATAATGCACGCTTCTTGGACCGTCAGTATACGGTTTGGGGTCAGGTTGTTGAAGGCATGGAAAATGTCGACAAGATCAAGCGCGGTGAGCCTGTGCGCGATCCCGACAAGATCGTAACGGCCAGCGTAGAATTGCGCTAATAAAAAGGACCGGTCGATGGTGCCAAAGGTGCCATCGACCGGCCAAGACTACACTTACTGAAAATGCCTGCCTTAAAAACTTGCTGAGTTCCCGCAACAGTTTCGGGTCAGCACCTAGTGTGAAACAAATTTTGCGACTTCACGCAACGTAAGGCTACACACTTATTACGAGTAAAGTTAAGAAGCCGATGGTGTTTGATTTAAAATCGCGCCTAATTTTTCAAATTTAAAACCACGAGAATGAATTAAGAATTTATTCGAATGGTTTTAGGGTCTGGTACTGCACGATGCGGGTTGAAGAGTTTGATTTTGAATTACCGGCAGAACGCATTGCTTTGCGTCCAGCAGAGCCTCGCGAGAGTGCACAACTCTTGGTCGTGCAGCCTCATAGCAAATCTGTGCTTGCAGATTTTCGTGTTGCCGATTTAGTTGGGCTATTGCCCGCAGGCGATTGTCTTGTTGTGAACAACACAAAAGTTTTGCCTGCTCGATTGGTTGGAACACGTCAGCGAGGCAGCTCGGTAGCGGGTATCGAGGCAACACTTCACAAGCGTGAGGATGCATCAAGCTGGCGGGCTTTTGTGCGACCTGCAAAAAAAGTTTTGCTCGGTGAAAAGATACAGTTTCAACGCGATCCGGGCGGCGAAATACTCGAAGCAGAGGCTATCGAGAAGGGGGATGCTGGCGACATATTACTTCGCTTTGGTTTAAATGGGGAAGAGCTCGACGCGGCTATTCGAAAGGTTGGCGTCATGCCTTTGCCACCCTATATTGCGGCGAAGCGGGCGGAAGATGAGCAGGATGAACACGACTATCAAACCATGTTTGCCGATCGAACGGGAGCGGTAGCAGCACCAACCGCAGGGCTTCATTTTACGCCTGATCTCATCCGGAACATTCAGCAAGCGGGCGTTCATATCGCGCAAGTAACACTCCATGTGGGGGCGGGAACTTTTCTTCCGGTCAAGGTGGACGATACAATCGATCACAAGATGCACGCCGAGTGGGGTGAGATTTCGGCTCATACCGCTGCCCTTCTTAATGAAACCAAGGCGCGGGGAGGTCGAATTATTGCGGTCGGCACAACCTCATTGCGGCTTTTGGAATCCGCCGTTTCATCGGATGGCCAGTTCGCGGCGTGGTCCGGCGACACTTCGATTTTTATCACGCCCGGTTATGTTTTTAAGGCCGTTGATGTGCTCATGACGAATTTTCATTTGCCGCGTTCGACGCTGTTTATGCTCGTTTCTGCATTTTCTGGGCTCGACACGATGCGGAAAGCCTATAAACACGCGATTGAAACGGGTTATCGCTTCTATTCCTACGGCGATGCCTGCCTGTTGCACCGCGCGATTTAAGGGAATTGGGACTGATGCCGTCCGAGCGTTTTGAATTTACCGTCACTGCCCGCGACGGCCACGCGAGAACCGGATTTGTCTCGACGCCTCGCGGCGATATCCGCACACCGGCCTTTATGCCTGTCGGCACCGCTGGTACGGTCAAGGCGATGCATCCGGAGGAAGTTCGCTCGCTTGGAGCGGATATTGTGCTTGGGAACGTCTATCACCTCATGCTGAGGCCTGGCGCGGAGCGCGTGGCGCGCCTAGGTGGTTTGCACCATATGATGAATTGGCCCCATCCGATTTTGACGGACTCTGGCGGCTTTCAGGTCATGTCGCTCGCCAAGCTTAGAAAACTCACGGAAAAAGGTGTTACCTTTTCATCCCATATTGATGGTTCGAAACACGAGTTAACGCCCGAACGCTCAATCGAGATACAGGGGCTTTTGGGCTCCGATATTCAGATGCAATTGGATGAATGCGTTAAACTTCCCTGTTCGGACAGCGAGGCTGAACGGGCTATGGAATTATCACTTCGCTGGGCGGAACGCTCCGCGACGGCCTTTGGTGATCAGCCCGGCAAAGCGATGTTCGGCATCGTTCAAGGCGGCGCCGTCGAGGCCTTGCGCATCCGTAGCGCCGAGGCACTCGCAGCCATGAACCTCAAAGGCTATTCCATTGGTGGACTCGCAGTGGGTGAGCCACAAGAGATCATGTTACGGATGATCGAAACGGTTGAACCCTTTTTGCCGAAGGAAAAGCCGCGCTATTTGATGGGCGTTGGTACGCCGGACGATATCGTCGAAAGCGTCCGCCGCGGCGTTGACATGTTCGATTGTGTGATGCCGACACGCGCCGGGCGCCACGGGTTAGCCTATAGCCGTTATGGGAAGATCAATTTACGCAATGCGCGCCATGCTGATGACCATCGACCACTCGACGAGACATCTAATTGGGCGCCCGCACGTATCTATAGCCGAGCCTATTTGCATCATTTGGTAAAGGCGGAAGAAATTTTGGGTATGATGCTTATTACAGGCATCAATCTCGCTTATTATCAAGAATTAATGGCTGGGTTACGAAACGCAATTTCGCTCGGGCAATTGGATGATTTTATTGCGCAAACGAAGCAGGGTTGGGAACAGGGCGATATACCCGTTCTCTAATAGGTTTACGAAAGATAATCATGACCGGAACAATCCTTTCCAGCGCTGATCTCGATCCGAGACGACGCAAAATCTTATTTCGTGCATGGCATCGCGGGTTGCGCGAAATGGATCTTATAATGGGTCAATTTGCCGATCATTTTTTGAGTTCAATGAGCGAAGTTGATTTGGATCATTTCGAAAAGCTCATTGAGCAAGCCGACCGTGATTTGTTGCATTGGATCTTGGATGAAACCGATATACCGGCCGAGTTCGATACGGCTTTGCTAAAGGCAATCCGCAACCACCACAATCACAGCGCCCCGATTAATATTTGAAGAAGTGATTAACGCGTAACATCATGTCCAAACTTCTTCAGAGCGTGACGGCTGCGATCTCACAAAAGCGACATGTCGTCTTATCGTCCGTGCCTGACGGCTTTGACGCCATTGTCACAGCGGATCTCGCCCGAGGCCTAGCACGTGACGGGCATGGCAAAGCGGCGGCGTTGGTGTTTGTTGCTCGTGATGGTCAACGGCAAGCGGCTATGGAAGCCGCGCTTGGTTTTGTTGCACCCGATATTGAAGTGTTAAGCTTTCCAAATTGGGATTGCCAGCCTTATGACCGCGTGTCGCCCAACAGTTCAATTACATCGCGACGTATGACGGTCTTGGCGCGCCTAGCGAGGTCGCAAACAAGTGAAGATCAACCGCGCGTTTTAATCGTTACAGCCAATGGGTTGATGCAGCGCGTTCCTTCTCGCGCGCGCGTGGGTTCGGATAGTTTTTCCGCAGCACCCGGTAACCGTGTCGATACAACGGCTTTGGGTTTATGGCTCGAGAATAATGGCTTCATGCGCCAATCGACCGTTAGGGAAACGGGTGAATATGCCGTGCGAGGCGGCATTATCGATTTATATGCACCCGGAATGACGGGTCCCGTTCGCTTAGATTTTTTTGGTGACACGTTAGAGTCGATTAGAAGCTTCGATCCCGAAACACAAAGAACCATCGGACAATTACGCTCGCTTGATCTCGTGCCGATGAGCGAAGTTCAACTAACAACGGAATCAATCAAACGTTTTCGCCAAGGCTATGTCGCGAGTTTTGGTGCGCCGGGTCGTGATGATCATTTTTATGAAGCAATCAGTGAAGGGCGTCGCCCAGCCGGGTTAGAACATTGGCTGCCTTTATTTCATGAAAAATTAGATAGTGTTTTTGACTATGTGGCTGACGTTCCATTCGTACTAGATCCTCTCGTGGAGGAAGCAGCAAGCGAACGGCTCAAACAAATCAATGATCATTATGAGGCACGGCGTGAGGCAATGTCTCATCCGCAACCGGGTATTGCGCCCTATAAGCCGCTTGCGCCCGATCGTTTACATCTAAAACTATCGGATTTTGAAGCAGCGTTACAAAGCCGTTTGGTTCTTCGATTAACGCCATTCAATATCATCGAAACAAGCCCGCTCTCGGTTATCGATGCAGGTGCAAGGCAGGGTCGGATATTCGCTGCTGAACGCGCAGCCGCTGAAGGTGCTGATAAAAATGACGATGGTAAAAACGTATTTGATGCCGTTGTCGGCCATATTGTCGATCTGCGTACCTCAACACGTCGCATCTTGGTTGCCGCGTGGTCCGAAGGCGCGCGTGAGCGGTTGGGTCACGTCTTATCCGATCATGGACTATCCGGTCTGGTGCCGGTTTCGACCTATACGCAGGCCTTGGCGCTAAAAGCGGGTGAGGTTGGGCTAGCGGTTTGGGGTATTGAGCGAGGATTTGAAACGGATACGCTCGTCGTCATCGGCGAGCAGGATATTCTCGGCGATCGTTTGGTCCGTAAGGCACGCCGTTCCAAGCGCGCACAGGATGTTATAGCGGAGGCAGGTAGTCTAACGCCCGGCGATCTTGTCGTTCATGTGGACCATGGTATCGGACGATTTGTTGGCCTCAAGACCATCGATGCTGCTGGTGCGCCCCATGATTGTGTCGAGCTGCATTATGCCGGGGGCGATCGCTTATTTTTGCCCGTCGAAAACCTTGACCTCCTATCGCGCTACGGTTCTGAAGACACAGAAATTGCGCTCGATCGATTAGGTGGCGGAGCATGGCAGGCGCGGAAGGCGAAACTGAAGCAGCGCATACGCGAAATGGCGCATGCGTTGATCAAAATTGCCGCTGCTCGCTTGATGAAAGAGGCGCCGAAGCTCACGGTCGCGCACGGATTATATGAAGAATTTGCCGCTAAATTTCCGTATGATGAAACCGAAGATCAGCTCTCTTCGATTGAATCAGTTTTAAGCGATTTAGCGTCCGGCCGTCCGATGGATCGCTTGCTCTGCGGCGATGTTGGATTTGGTAAAACAGAGGTCGCGTTACGTGCCGCTTTCGTTGCGGCTTTAGCTGGTAAACAGGTGGCGGTTGTTGTTCCGACTACACTGTTGGCACGGCAACATTACAAAACCTTTGCGACGCGTTTTGCAGGCCTACCTGTCGTTGTTCGGCAATTGTCACGCTTTGTTTCAACGAGCGAGGCGAAAGAAACAAAGGCAGGGCTTACGGACGGAACGGTCGATATCGTAATCGGTACCCATGCGCTTCTTGGTAAGGCGATATCGTTCAAAGACCTCGGCTTACTTATCGTTGACGAAGAGCAGCATTTTGGCGTTGGACATAAAGAACGTTTGAAAGAACTTCGCGCCGAAGTGCACGTTTTAACACTGACCGCTACGCCGATACCACGCACGCTGCAATTGGCGATGACAGGTGTGCGCGATCTATCGATTATGGCAACGCCGCCCGTTGATCGGCTGGCTGTCCGTACCTTTGTGATGCCGTTTGATCCATTGATGATCCGTGAGGCCTTGTTGCGGGAACGCTATCGCGGTGGACAGAGCTTTTACGTCTGCCCGCGCATTGAAGATATCGCTGAGGTACAAGCCTTCTTGGCGGCTGAAGTACCGGAAGCAAAGGTCGGTGTCGCGCATGGGCAGATGCCAGCGCAAGAACTCGAAAGCGTTATGACGGCGTTTTACGAAGGCCAATATGATATTCTCTTATCGACCGCGATTGTTGAATCCGGACTTGATATCCCAAGCGCGAATACCCTTATCATTCATCGTGCGGATATGTTTGGCTTGGCCGCACTTTATCAACTTCGCGGACGCGTGGGGCGCGGCAAGACGCGTGCCTATGCGCTCTTCACTGTTCCCGCAAACCGCACTTTGACGGTTCAGGCAGAGAAACGTCTCAAAGTCTTGCAATCGCTCGATCGCTTGGGCGCTGGCTTTGAATTGGCGTCCCATGATTTGGATTTGCGTGGCGCTGGTAACCTCTTGGGCGACGAGCAATCCGGCCATATCAAAGAGGTTGGCTACGAGCTTTATCAACAAATGCTTGAAGAGGCCGTCGCACAACTTAAAGCCGGCATTGAGGATGACGACGCGATCGAAGGCCATTGGTCACCTTCCATTACAATTGGTACGCCGGTTATGATTCCTGAGCCTTACGTGCCGGATCTAACGCTTAGAATGCAGCTTTATAAGCGCCTCGCTGGTCTCGAAACCGACGGCGATATTGATGCCTTTGGCGCGGAATTGATTGATCGCTTTGGCCCACTGCCGGATGAGGTTCGGCAATTACTTTCCATCGTGGGCATTAAAGCTTTGTGCCTCCGCGCCAATGTCGAGAAGATCGATGCCGGTCCGCGTGGGATTATCATCAGCTTCCGGGAGAATGCCTTTACTAACCCCGATGGTTTGATCCGCTATATCGGCCAATATGGATCGCTGGCCAAGGTCCGCCCCGATATGCGGATCGTGTTCATCGACGAATTTGATACGCCAAATGCACGGCTTAAGGCCTCGCAAGCCTTATTGCGCGATCTCGTACGAATTGCAGAAGAAAAGAAAAAGACTTGATCGTTAGGGCAGGGGAGTTGAGCGATCAAAGCGGACCATAAACAACCCCGCAACAATAACGATAGCCGCACCAATAAGGGTCATCTGATCTGGTACATCACCAAAAACAATAACGCCCCACATCACGGCCCATATCATCGCCGTATATTCAAATGGCGCAATAAACGAAGCCTCGGCGTGTTTATAGGCGTAGACCACAAGCGGTAATTGCAGCGACGATAGAACACCTGCCAACATCATCATGCCGATATCAATCGGGGTAGGGAAGCTCCAGGCACGGGTTAAAAAGGCGAGGCTCTTATTGCCGGCTTCACCGAGATCGAGGGCATAAAAAGCAAATGCAAAACCTGCATAAAAAAGCGTGAAGACCGCGCTTTGCCAAAGCGATGTTACCGAAGTTGGAAGCGACTGGTCAACCCGGCGGGTGAGCACTTGGCCAAGCCCATATAAGAACGCGCAGCCAAGAGCTAAAAGCGCTTCCGGTTGAAAAATCGTCGAGCCCGGCCGGGTCATTACAAGCACACCGCCAAATCCGACAGCGATTACGAACCAGCGTAAGAGAGGTACTTTTTCACCTAGGATGAAAGGTACAATGCCCGCTACGAAGAATGGCATCGTAAAATAAATGGCAACACCATCGGCCAGCGAGATTGTTGCGGCGGCCAACATAAACAATAAATTTCCCGTCGCGATTAATAACCCGCGCAGGAGGAGTGGTCGCCAATTCATGAGTCCTATTTGTGCCGAGCGAAGTGCAGACCAAGCGACGAATATCGCGATGGGAATGGTCACCGAATATCGCACGAGGCCGATTTCGTGGATTGGATAACGCGCACTTAAGAATTTAGAAATCGTATCGCATGAGACAGCAAGAACCATCGCAAGGCATAAAAACAATGCAGCTTTAATTCGACGATTGACCATATCGTTGCGTTACCCTGCCATGGCTTGACGAATGGCGTCCATTAAGACTTCGCTCGGTTGCGCGCCGGAAACGGCAAGCTTCTGTTCCAAGATGAAAAAGGGAACGCCAGTAACACCAATGCGCCCGGCCTCGGCAATCTCCGCCTGAACCGAATCCCTGTCCAGATCGGACTCGAGACGTGCAGAGATCAGATCCGAATCCATGCCTGCTTTGCCAGCGATGAACGCCAACACGGCGGTATCACCGATATCCAATCCATCCTCAAAATAGGCTTGAAACAGAGCGGACACGACAGCGTCTTGAACGCCCGCTTCATTCGCCCAGCGGATCAAA